>NZ_QHHV01000107.1:0-30463 GCF_003947245.1 Actinoplanes sp. ATCC 53533
CCGCCCTCGAAGTCGCGACCGGGAAGATCACCGCGGACGCCTGCTACCAACGGCATCGCAACGGCGAGTTCCTCGCCTTCCTCAAACAAGTCGCCAAAGCCCACCCGAGGGTGAAGCTGCACGTCGTGTGCGACAACTACGGCACCCACAACCACCCGAACGTCAAAGCCTGGCTGGCCAAACACCCACGCATCACCATGCACTTCACCCCGACCAGCGCCTCCTGGATGAACATGGTCGAAGTCTTCTTCGGGATCATCACCCGCCAGGCCATCCGCCGCGGCACCTTCGCCAGCGTGCCCGACCTGATCGGCGCGATCCGCGCGTTCATCGACGCCTACAACCAGCGCTGCGAACCGTTCCGCTGGACCAAGACCGCCGACCAGATCCTCACCAAAGCCAACCCGAAAAAGACTTCAGACACGCGACACTAGACCGATGCCCATCAACTTCTACACGCCCAGATTCTACGTCTTCAATAACTTTTCCGCACACGCCATTGAGTTTCGAGGCAAGCTTTACCCGACCTGCGAACATGCATACCAGGCCACAAAATGTACCGATCTCGTTGGCCAGGAGGAAATTCGCCGTGCTCGCAGTCCTCTTGAGGCAAAGGCCCTGGCCAACGAAACGTATAAGGCCGCCAAAGACCCCGACTGGGAACGCAAAAAAGTAGAAGTTGTGGAGGAAATCCTCAGGGCTAAGCTCGCGCAACACGCCGAGGCCAGGGACGCCTTGCGGGACACCGGTTGCGAGGAAATCGTTGAGGATTCACCAACCGACTACTTCTGGGGCGAAGGCGTGGACGGCTCCGGACGAAACGTGCTCGGCAAACTCTGGATGAAACTGCGCGCCGAGACGCTATTCGTCTAGAGTCCACGGCGTCCGGCCAGTCCGGTACCCGCTGCCGCGTCCCATAGCGGGTCAGCGGCGGTAGGTGCGTTTGCTGCTGTTCTTGAGGTTGCCGGCTTTGTCGTAGGCGCGAAGGTGCACGGTGAATTTCTTGCCGTACTTCTTCGGGTTGATGGTGAAGCGGTAGCCGGCTTTGCTGTCGGTGGCGACGACTTTGCCGTTGACCAGCATCTGGACCCGGGCGATGCCGTAGCGGTCGGCGGCCTTGGCGGTTATCGGGAAGCTTCGGCTCACCCGGGCTTTGTTCTTGGGTGCCTTCGCGAACGTCACCGTGGGCGCATGGTTGTCCAGGGTCACGGTGCGTTTGATCGTGGTGGTGTTGCCGGCCCGGTCGAAGGCCGTGCACTGCACCACCTTCCGGCCGTCGGGAATCCCGCGGGTGTCGACCCTCGCGACCTTCGGCGCCGCGGGTTCGCTGGAGTACCAGGTGCCGGCGAATCCCACCTCCAAGGAGCCGATACCTGATGCGTCGCGTACTCCACTGGCGGTGAAGGACACGGTGCCGCGCACGTGCGCCCCGGACGCGGGCGTGATGGTGAAGGCGGGCGGGACGTTGTCGACGAGCACCGCGCGGCGGTATTCGGCGACGTTGCCGGCGGTGTCGCGGGCGCGGACCGCGAGCGTGGCCGGCCCGTTGATCGCGTTGCGGTCCCAGTGCAGCAGGGTGGTGGAGGCGGCGGAGGAGTCGATGATCTTGTCGTCGGCGAGCAGGTCGATCCTGGTAATGCGGGACTTGTCCGCGGCCTCGACGTAGATCTCACCGCCGGCGCGGATGTAGCCGTTCTGGTAGACCCGCAGCGTCGGTGCGGTGTGGTCCACCGAGGAACTGAAGGTCGCGTCGAAGATGTGGCCGGTTTGGTCGTAGGAGCGCGCGGTCAGCCGGACCGGTGCCTCGGGCAGGGTGCTGGGGTCCCAGGTGATCGTCCAGGGCTGCTCGGTGGTCGTGCCGACCAGGACACCGTCGGCCAGCAGGTCGATGCGGGCGAGACCATGCTCGGCCGCGGCGGCGTAGGCCTTGTCGCTGGTCAGCGGGTAGCCGACGGTGTCGGTCATCAGGAAGAACTGCACCGTCGTCGGACCGTGGTAGGCGCTACGGCCGTTCCAGATGTCGACCCAGACCGTCGGGTCGGCGGTGCTGTCGGCGCCAGCCGGACTCGCCGCACCAACAGCGATCAGCGTCGCCGACGCCAGTGTCGCGATCCCACGACGGATGGTGCGCCCGGTCTTCCCCGTCATGCGATTCTCCAAGATCGTCGATGCGCCGACAGCGTAGGCGCTCGCACAGCCACCTGTCTGCCCCATGCGGACCCTCCCGCGCCTTGGATACAGCGAGGTGGGCGCCCCGACGAATGCCGGGGCGCCCACCTCGGGTGGTGCTACTTCTGGGCCGCGCTCGGCGAGTGCTTGTCGACCAGGGCCTGCTGCTTCGCGTTCGGCTTGACCACCGCGGCCGGGGCCGCCGGCGGGTCCGATTTTCCGCTCAGATACAGGGCCAGGTTCTGGGCCAGGTGACCCGCTGTCGTGCTCTCCATCCAGCCCGGGTCCAGCCAGTTGATGTCCATCAGCAGGGCCAGTCGTCCCTTGCCGGTGACGTCGTCCGGTCCCCATGCGGCCGCGATCGGGGTCGTGGCGGTCGAGGCCAGGACGTTGGCCGGTGGCACGTTCGCCAGCCCGCCTGCCGCGGCGACCGTCCACGTCGGCACGGCGAACGGCTTCGTGGCGAGGCCGCCCGGCGCACCGGCGTTGACCTCCACCGGTCCGACGGCGCCGTCCGGGTCGCCGAGCCCGCCGACCTGCAGGTCCGTTGCCGACGGGACCAGCTGCTTGATCAGGGTCGAGTCGGCGGCGTTGATCGACTCGCAGCAGGGCCGTTCCCCGGTCAGGTAGGCGCCGCGGCCGCTCTTGACGAACTCCGCCAGGTTGCCCAGGTCCTCAGCGGACAGTGGGGTGGTGCTGACGTTCCAGATCTGGCCGTACCCGGACAGGTCCGCTGGCAAGGCGTCGTGCTTGTAGACGGCGACGGAATACCCGGCCGCCTTCAGCTGGTCGTCGAGCCAGTCCGCGCCGGCCGTACTGCCGTAGTCGCCCGTGCCCACGATCAGCACGTCGGCCTTCGCCGGCAGCGGGTCCGGATTCGGATCCGGGTCGGGTTCCTTCGCGGTGACTTCGACGTCGACCGTGGCCTTCGTCTCCGGCTTCAGGCCGTTGGCCGGGCTCGTCGCCGTGATCGGGTAGACGCCGGCGGTGTCCGGCGCCGTGTAGACGCCGGCGGGCGTGATGCTGCCGCCGCCCGACGCGACCGACCAGTTCACGGTCTGCACCGGCGACCGGGACACGGTCGCGGTGAACGTCAGTGTCCCGCCGGCCGTTACCGTCGCCGGGTCCGGCGCGATCGTCACGCCCATGAACGGCCCCGACTGATACAGCAGCAGGCTGAAGGGGACCAGCGGATCCCTGGACCAGTCAGCGATCCGCTTACCCACCAGCGAGAGCTGGAATCCGGCGCCGATCGAGCCGCTGGTCCGCAACGTCACGAAATGGTCGGCCTGGATGTCGGCCTTGAGGTCGATCAGCTGCACCGTGATCTGCACGTACGGGCCGGCGACGCCGTAGAGCATCAGGCTCAGCCGTACCTTCGGGCCGACGCTGAACGCCGCCGAAGCGAACACCGTCGGCGGCTGGAACGAGGTCGTCCGGGTGTTCACCGGCCGGGCGGTCACCCGCGAGTCCCGGCTCGTGATGTCGACGCCCGACCGGGTGGTCTCGCTGACCGACGTGGTGATCCCGGCGCTGATCGTGCCGGACGCCTCGAGTGTCAGCTCCAGGCGCGGCACGATGACGGCCGGGACCGGTCCGACGGCGAACCGGATCGGCACGAAGTCGATCTGCCCCAGCTTGACGCTCGTCGAGATCGTCTTGCTGATCTCGGCGGTCAGTGCGGCCTGGCGCTGGACCTCGACCTCGGCGTTGAAGTGAGTGTCGGTGTGGAAGCAGCAGCGCACCGACGCGTCGAACGACACGTGTGGGGTGATCGTCTGCGAGCCGCTCAGCGTGATGCTCTTGCTGCCCTGCTTGGCGAGATCGAGGTCGAGGGAGACGGTCAGAGACGGCGCGCCCTTGGCGACGCCCTTGGGCGCGACCATGCGTACGCCGTCCCGGGCCGGCTTGAACTCGTCCACGTCGGCGGCGTCCAACTCAGCCGCCATCGCGACCCCGCCGTCGGTGAGCGCGTCGTCGAGGGACGCCTCGGCGGTCGTCACCGTGGTCTTGCCCGAATCGGTGCCGGCCGAGACGACCTTGCGCAGCAGGCCCTGCGGCGTCCTGTCGCTGACGTCGGCGACGATGACGTTGCCGGCGGTGAGCTTGCGGACCTGCTCCGGGGCGTCGGTGAAGATCAGCGTCTGGTCGGAGGTGACCTCGGACAGCGCGGCCAGCGACTCCGGTGAGAGGACGACGGTTCCGACGGCGACGGTGACGTCGGGCCGGGTGGCGGCGGTCGCCGTGCCGGGCCCGCGGCCCTTGGCGTTGCGGGCGCGGACCGTGAAGACGTAGGCCGTCCCGGACCGCAGGCCCTTGACGTCGATGGCGGTCCCACTCGTCTTGGCGACGGCGCCACCCGGACTGGAGACGACCTCGTAGCCGGTGATCGGCGAACCGCCGTCGTCGCCCGGCTCCCACGAGACGTGGACGACGCCCTTGCCGGCCGCCGCGGCCCGCACCGACGCGGGCGCCTCCGGCGGGCCGATCTGCGGTGTGGCAGCGGGGGTCCGCTCCGAGTCAGGTCCCCGGCCGACGGCGTTCACGGCCGCGACCACGGCCCGGTAGCGGCCGCCGTTGGTCAGCCCGGTCAACGTCGCGGTCCGTACGTCCCCGCCCACGGTCAGCTCGGAGTCCCCGGGCCGGACCAGCACGCGGTACCCCGTGACCGGACTCCGCCCGTCGCTGGCCGGGGCCTTCCACGTCACCGTCAACCGCGTGTTGCCGCCGGTCGCCCGCACGGCCCGCGGCTTTCCCGGTACGGAAGCCGGCAGCGGAGTCACCACCTCGGAAGGCCGGCTCCGGGCGCCCGTACCCGCGGCAGTGATCGCGGCGACCACGAACGAGTACCGGCGACCGTTCTTCAGCCCACCGACGTGGACACTGGTCACCGCTGTCGTGGTGACGCTGGCGCCGCCGGGGGACGCCGTCACGACGTACCCGGTGATGCTGGAACCGCCGGTGCTGGCCGGCGCCCGCCAACTCACATCGGCTGACGCGTCACCCGGATGAGCGACCACCCTCGTCGGCGCCGAGGGCGGCCGCGCGGTCGCGGCGTCGGCGGCGGCCGTCGCCCAGGCGAGCCCCAGGATCAGGGTCAACGCCATGGACGCGGCGAGTGATGTCTTCTTTATCGACCACGTTCGCAAGATCTTCCTCCCCAGGTCGCCGGGAATCGTCCCGAGCATGAGGCTCAACCGGGAGGAAGTGACGTCGGTGATGGCCCGAACGGGGCCGAAGGTTCGCCGTCCGTCCATGTTCCGGCACCGCTCAAACCCTTCTACCCTGCCGATCGACAGGGGTTGTACATTGACGAATCGCAAGACCCACTGCGCTGCCGAGCGTCCGCGCCGCGTGAGCAGGTCACCACTCGCAGAAAGATCACAGATGGCTGATGAGATGGTCCTCCGGGCTCAGCGATTCATCAACGAGACGTATGCCAACGGCGCCACTCTCGGGATATCGAAGCTGAAGGAGGACGGCCAGACCGGCTGGTCCGTGATGTACGCCCTGACCCGGGCGCTGCAGTACGAGATGGGCATCACCGGCCTGTCGGACACCTTCGGTCCCACCACGCTGTCCACCCTTCAGACGAAGTTCCCGCGGCTGAACGCGGCAACCGTGCCGTCGTGGGCCTTCGGTTGCATTATCCAATCGGCCCTGTACTGCAAGGGTTACGACGGCGGCGGGATCGACGGCACCTACAACGACCGCGTGCAGGCCGCCGTCACGAGCCTCAAGCAGGACATGGGCGTCGGCAGCGCGTTCTCGGGCAGCTCCCTTGAGCCCAAGGTGGTCAAGGCACTGCTCAACATGGACGCCTACGTGACCGTCAACAGCGGGTCGGAGGGGATCCGCTCCATCCAGCAGTGGCTCAACGGCCGGTACATCAACCGCAGAGACTTCTTCGTCATCCCCTGCGACGGCCACCACTCCCGGGACGTGGCCAAGTCGATGCTGTTCGCCGTCCAGTACGAGTTGGGTATGGCCGACGGCACCGCGAACGGTGTGTTCGGGCCCGGCACTCAAGCCGGCCTGAAGACCCATACCGTCTCCCTCGGCACCACCGGCACCTGGGCTCAACTGTTCACTGCGGCGATGCGGCTCAACGGGCGGGATGTCGCCTTCGGGAATTTCACCGCTGAGATTCAGGCCGCTGTGGAGAGCTTCCAGTTCTTCGCGAAGCTGCCGGTCACCGGCACCGGCAACTTCGCGACGTGGGCGTCGTTGCTCGTGTCGTACGGCGACCAGACGCGCAGCGGCGAGGCATGCGACGGAGTCACGAAAATCACGTCGGCGCGAGCGCAGGCGTTGAAGACCGCCGGCTACAAGTACATCGGCCGGTATCTCTACAACCCGTCCTCGACGAGCCTGCCCGAGAAGCAGATCCAGCCGGGCGAGCTCGACACGATCAAGGCCGCCGGGCTCCGCTGCTTCCCGATCTACCAGACCTACTCCCGGTCGGCGGACTACTTCAGTTACAACCAGGGCTGCGCCGACGCCTACAGCGCCATCGAATGGGCCCGGTTCCACGGTTTCAAGCCGGGGTCGATCATCTACTTCGCGGTTGATTACGACGCCATGGACGCCGAGGTCAGCCAATACATCATGCCGCACTTCCGGGGGGTCTACGAGACCCTGGGTGAGCTCTCCAACTACGAGGTCGGCATCTACGGCCCGCGCAACGTGTGCCAGCGGGTCTCCACCGCGGGATACGCGTCGACCTCGTTCGTGTCCGACATGTCGTCCGGGTTCTCCGGCAACCTCGGCTACCCGCTGCCGACGAACTGGGCCTTCGACCAGATCGTCACCAAGACGATCGGTTCCGGCGCCGGGGCGATCGAGATCGACAACAACATCGCCTCCGGTCGCGACATCGGCCAGGACGATTTCGACCCGGCACCCGTGACCGACGGGCTGGACGTCGACTTCGACCAGACCACCTACCGGTCGGCGCTGCTCAGGGACATCCAGACCTATCTGACCTCGATCGGCGTTCCGGAGACCGGCGGCGAGGGGTGGGTCGACAAGGACTGGGTCACCTGGGACGTCATCACGACCACCGAGGCCTTCGACGTGGTCATGAAATACGACCAGCTGTTCACGAATCTGGCCCGCGCCTTGAAGCTCCGCAAGGCGCTCGTTCAGGCGCCGGTGCTGTGGGAGCTGCGCAAGCTCTGGGCGCAGGATGCCGTGACCGACGAAGCCGTACGGCAAGGGGTGCTGGACGACTGCAGCACCGGTCTGGGACAGATCTTCGCCTGGGTGGCGCTCGACGCCCGCAACTACTGCATCGAGCAGGGCATCATCAACGGGACGGTGCTGAACGACGGCTTCCGGCGGGCGATCTGGGACAAGCTTCAGGACCCGGTCTACAACATCTCCTCGGCGGCCTATGTGACGATCTACAACGCGTACCAGATCAACCTGCCCCGTCCGTCGTTCACCACCAGCCTGGCCGACTCGCAGAAGATTCTGGCCCGGTACAACGGCACCAACGATGCCGCGCAGAAGTACGGGGAGGAACTGGTGGGGCTGTACAACGTACTGGAGAACTACAACGCGCTCAGCCGCGCCGCGCAATAGCCGGAAGGCCGGCCGTGAAGGGCATAGGCATGCGAAAGTTGTGGCTCGCCGTCGGCGTGAACCTGGTGCTCGGCGTCCCTGCCGTCGTTCCGATCTTCCTGGGTTGGTACTTCCTGGTGAACGGACCGCTGGCGGCTCTCGGATGGACGCAGCCGGACCCCGACGAGAACGAGGGGATGCTCCCGATGGTGATCTTCATCGTGCCGATCCTCTGCCTGTCCGGCTCGATCTGGGGCCTGGTCAACTGGTGGTTGCGCCGGAAGGTCGCGGTGCCCGCAGCCCAGTACTGGCCCGCATGCCTGGCCGCTTCCTTCGTGCCGTTCCTCGCCCTTTTCGGCCTGCTCTGACCAATCCAGGAAGGAATACAGAGGAATGAGTTTCCCGATAACCCGGCGGTCCATCGGAAAAACCGGTGTTCTTGCCGGCCTGGCCGCCGCTGTCAGCTCGGTTCTGCCCGCCGTCTCCGCCCGGGCCGCCGAACGTCGCGCCCCGAAACGCCCCGGCACCTCGGCCAACGGGTGGACGTTCCAGGCGAACGCGGACCTCGACTCCCAGGTGTGGACCCGGCCCGTGGCCGGCACCGGCCTGAGCGTGCCGGTGTGGATCGGTGACGTCGAGGCGATCCTGCTGCACGTCGCGCGCCGGTTCCACTACGAGATCGAACAGATCCAGCCGGCCGACCTGACCGGCTGGCGACCGGTCGGCGACATCGACAAAGACCTGCCGGAGTCCAATCTGGCCTCCGGCACCGCGATCCGCATCCGTCCGGGGTCCCGGGCGAAGGGCGGATTCTTCCCGCTGCAAGAACTGGTGTTGCGCGACATCCTCGCGGACTGCGAGGGCGTCGTGCGATGGGGCGGCGACGACCAGGAGGTGGACGAGTCGCTCTTCTCCATCGCGCTCGGCCCCCGAAACAAGCGGGTACGGACGCTCGCCGACAAGTTCCGCGGCTGGGAGACGGCGCCCGGCGAGGGCGCCGGGGTGAACGTGGACTTCCTGGCCCCGTCCCGGCGTGCCCGCGCCACCACCCTGGCCCGGGCCCAGCGCAGGCGCTGATCGACGAGGTGTGGCCCGCTATCCCTTGACGGTGAGGAGCGGCTGGAGCTCTGCGACCGGCTGGGCCACCTGGGCGTGGCGCAGGCTGTCGACGACCGGGCCGACGTTCTTGTACGCCCACGGCGCTTCCTGCTTGAGGTCGCGGCGCCACGCCTCGATGATGTCGCGGCGAGCAGCCACGGTCGGGTCGCGGTGATTGAGCGGGGTGACGACCCGAAACTCACGCAGGAAGGCGTCGAGGTCGGCGTCGCTGCCACGGGCCGCCGCGCCGCGGGCGATGCTGCGACCCGCGCCGTGGCAGGCGCTGCCGAGCGCGCGGGCATTGCCCAGCCCGCGCAGCAGATAGCTGGGCGCGCCCATCGACCCGGGCACGATGACCGGCTCGCCCCACAACTCGGGGGGCCGGTGCTCGTGGTCGATGACGCCGCCGGCCGGGGTGGCGCCCTTGCGGTGCACGACCGTACCGTCGTCGCCCGGCCAGAGCAGGTTGTGCGGGGCGTCGTAGACCAACTTGGCGGTGACGTCCCCGGCGACGCCGGCCAGTCCGGCGCGCAGCATCAAGGCCATGAAGAACCGGTTGCCCAGCGCGAAGTTCGCCGCGTTGGCGAAGGCGGTCAGATACCGTTCCCGCTGCGGCGCGCTGCGTTCGTCGAGCAACATCGGCAGAATTCGGTTGGCGGGCGTGGGCACGCCCCGCGGCCATGCCGCCCGCGCCTGGTCCAGGCCGGTGGCGTTGGCCTGGTGGCCCAACGACAGCGATCCGCTGTGCACCATCAGCACCACCTGGCCGGGCACCAGACCCCAGGCGTACGCGGCGGGACCGTCGTGGATCGCGGTGACGTACTGCAGTTCGGCGAAGTGGTTCCCGCCGCCGACGCTGCCGATGATGCTGTCGTAGCTCGTCCCGCCGCCGCTGGTGATCCAGTCACGGAACGCGTCCGCCGAGGCGACCGGGTATCCGGCGGCGTGGTAGCGCCCGCGAAACTCGACGGTGTCGTCCGGGCCGACCTGCCGCCACGCGCCGTCCGTGGTGGCCGGGACACCCTCGGCCAGCAGCCCGGGTATCCCGTCACGCAGCAGGCCTTCGCGGTGCGCGGCGGTCAGGCCGATCCGGCGGCCGCCCTCGAAGAACAGGTGCCGTAGCCGCTGCTCGAGCTTGTCCAGGTGCGGACGCACCTGCTCGACCCGCAACGAGGTGGCCTCCACCCGCATTCCGCAGTTGATGTCGTTGCCGACCGCCTGCGGAATCAACGCACCCACCGTTTTCAGTACGGTGCCGATCGGGATGCCGGCACCCTTGTGAAAGTCCGGAGTGCACACCACCTTGTCGATCCGGGGTTCCACCTCGAGGCCGGGCGTGGCCTCGGCCAGCACCCGCAGTGTCCGGGCGGTGTCCAGCACGGTGAGGAGCTCGTCGATGGCCGCCGGCTCAAGCGGCACATCCGGGCCGGCGCAGATCTCCACCGGCACGTTCGCGGGGTTGGGCAGGGTGAGCCAGGAATCGTCGGTGCGGACCAGACGTGGATCCGGTCGCTTGGGCAATGGCATGTGAGACCTTTCCTGGCTGCCGGGGGTGCCTGACGGTTCAGCAGCCGCGAGGTCAAGGTCACCGTAACCGGCTGATGATGCCGGCCGCGACCGAGATTCCGGCCGCCGAGGCCACTCCCGGACGAGCGATACCCGGTGGTGAATACGTCCCACACCCGACAGCCGCGCAACTCGTCCACGGCGTACCGGCCCGATAAATTGGGCCCGGATCCGCAAGCCACACCGCGGCCGCAAGGCCGGTTCGTCGTACGTTCCGCTGCCCCGGAACAGCCGATGTCAGGAGGCCTACCGCATGCCGCCACGCACCCGGAATCTCGACCTGCTAGCTCATCTCGAGCAACAGCGCGACCAGCACGGTGGCGTGTTTCCACGGCCCGGCGGCGGGGTCTACGTGGCCGATCCGGCGCTCGCGCGGGCCGTGCTCGGCAACGCCGGCGGCGACTTCCGCGAGCACTCCGACTTCTTCAAACTCCGCTCCGGCACCTTCGGACCCCGCTCGGCGCAGCTCAGCATCGGGCGCGCGGCCCGGCGGTTGCTGCAACGGCATGCCGAGGCCCACTCCGCCGGGTTGCCGGAGCTGATCGAGCGGCGCCTGGCACCGGTCAGTTCGTGGCCCGACGCCGGCAACCGCATGCTGCTCGAGTTCGGCCACGAGGCGCTGGTCGGTGCCGACCCGTCCGTGGCGCTGCGGGAGACCGTCCACGCCGTGGTCGAGCGGGCCGTGCTCGCCGGCGCCCGCGACCGGCACTCCCGGCTGGCGCGCGCCGCGTTCCGGGCGAAGGTGATGCGGGTCCTGAGCGCGGAGATCGCGGCACGCCGGGCCCGGCCGGCCGGCGGCGAGCCCGGCGACCTGCTCGACGTCGTGGCCGGTGGCGCCGCCGTCGACGCCACCGACCGCGACCTGGCCGAGGTCTACCTCTCCTGCCTGTTCGCGCTCGTCGGCTCGGTCGGCTTCCTGCTCGGCTGGTCGGTGTACCTGTTGGGAACCGCCGGCCCCGCCGCTGCGGCGGCTGCACCGGCCTGGGTGGTCCGCGAGGCGTTGCGCCTGTGGCCGGTGGCCTGGCTGTTCGCCCGGCGGCCGGAGCGCGCGCTGGAGCTCGGCGGCACCGCCGTCACGCGATCGGACGAGGTCGTCGTCTGCGGATACCTGGTGCACCGCGATCCCGACCAGTGGAGCGACCCGCACGAGTTCCGCCCGCAACGGTGGGCGACCGCGTCCGGGCGGGAGGCGTTCGTCCCGTTCGGCTGGGGACCGCACTCCTGCGTCGCCGCGGGTTTCTCGTTGCTGCTGGTCGAGAAGATCGTCGAGATCATCGTCTCGGCGTACCGGATCGAGGTCACCGCCCCGGACCCACGCCCGCAGGTGGCCGCGGCGCTCGCACCGCCCGGCTTCACCCTCACCCTGACCCCCTCCCGAAACAGCACCGAGAGGAGGTGACACGAGATGACCAAGATCGTCAGTGCGGTGCGCAGGGCGTTGAACTACTACGGCTCCGACCGCAACTACATCTGGTACCTGTACCACAACATCTAGGTCGCTCGTGGGGAGCGGGCCAGGGGCCCGCTCCCTCACCACCCCTCACCGGAGTATCGATGACAACCTCGGCACCGCGAGACCCGGACCTGCTGCGCGAGCTACGGGAGCCCAGCGCGGCGGCCGGCGGCGTGTTCTGGCGCGGGAACCACCAGCTCATGGTGTTCGACCCGGACGCCGCGGCGACAGCCCACGCCGACAACTTCGCCGACCTCACCATGCCGGACCGGCTCGTCGACCTGCTGCGCCGCCGCACCAGCACGCCGGTGTCCTGGAAGACCGTCCGCACCGCCTGGCTGGGCCAGCTGCGCCAACTGTCCGGGGAATCCGGGCTGGCCGCACTCGACAGCCGGATGGCCGAGGTCTTGCACGCCCGTGCCGGTCAGCACGTGGACCTGCCGTGGCTCGCCCACGAGGTGAGCTTCCGGTCGCTGCTGCCGGTGGTGATCGACGGGCTTTCCGCCCGGGACGAGGCGCTGATCATCGAGGACGCTCTGATCAAACTGAACCGGCTGATGCGCCCGCCGAGCGACGACGCGCCACTGTGGCGTTCCCCCCGCCGGCTCTCCATCGCGCTGCGGGCCGGGCTGGTGATCCGCCGGGAGTTGCGCCGCCGGGCCCGTCGCCGGGCGCTGCCGCGCCCGGACCTCACCGAACCGATCGCCACCGAGTTGCTGGATTCGCTCGGCATGGACCGGGCGCTGCACTCGGTGGCGGCGGCGCTCACGGCCATCGCCGGCCCACCGGGTGCGACCGCCGCCAACGTGATGTACGCGCTGGTCGCCTACCCGCAGTGGGCGCAGCGGCTGACCGCCGAGTTCGCCGGGCTCAGCGCCGAGGAGCTGTACCGCACCGGCACGCGCTGCGCTCCGGTCGCCCACCGGTTCGTCAAGGAGGTCCTGCGCATGTGGACCTCCCCGACGATGCTGACCCGCAGCGCGCGTACGCCGATCCGGGTCGCCGGGCACGCCCTCGATGTCGGGCAGCACTACATTCTCAGCCCGACGATGGCGCACCACGATCCGCGGCACTGGCCCGATCCGGAGGTCTTCGACCCCGACCGCTGGCTGCCCGGCGCCGCCACCGGCCCCACCGGCGGGCAGCACTACGTGCCGTTCGGGTGGGCGCCGACCGCCTGCGTCGGGGCCGGGTTGGGAACCATGGCGGCGGTGCTGCTGTGCCGCCTGTTCTGCACGACGTTCCGCATCGAAGCGAGCCACCCCGAGTCGCTCCGGGTCGCCGTCGCGGCCATCGCGCTGCCGCTGGACTTCGACGGCCGGATCACGCTGCGCGAGCGGGCGAACGCCGGCCAGCCGGCCGGCTTCGACCCGGGCGTGCCGGATCCGGCCGCCGGCCGGCTGTTCGACCCGTACGTGAGCCTCGGCGACAGCCCTCGCCGCGACCGGGCCTGAGGCTGCTGCTACTTCTTCTTCGCGGCGACGTCGACGGCTACCGGGGTCGTCACGATGGGGGACCCGGTGCCGGAGGCCGGTGTGTCGGGGTCGTGGAACGGGCCGCCGGAGGGCGGTCCGGTCGGCTTGTCGCCGGCGGGCTTGTCGCCGGGCTCGGCCGGTACGGTCGCCGGCGCGGCGAGACACAGCCCGATCAGCCCGGCACTGACGTCCTGGATGATGTTCTGCATCTCTGCCATCGGCGCCACGAATTGCTGGCCGAACTCGACGGTGAACGAATACACCTTCTGCCTGCCGGGATAGACGAAGTGGCGGGAGAACGTGTAGTCGTCCGACGCCCCGGCGGTGGGGTAGAGGTCAAAGGAGGGCTTCGGCGTGTACGCCCTGTTCCGCACCGGCAGCACGGCGGCGCAGAACGCCTGCGCCAGGTTCTGCCCGACGGTCAGGTCGGCCTGCGCGATGTATTCGCCGTAGGTCGGATCGTTGGCCAGCCCGCGTTGCCCGTCCCAGGCGGCGTTCCGGAAGTTCTGGGTCGGCGTGGTGGTCTGGTTCTTGTCGTTGCCCCAGCTGTACATGATGGTGTCCCCGTAGCTGTGCACGTCGACGAACCAACGGGTGCGCGCGTGGGCGTCGAGCAGCCACTGCACGTTCCTCGTCTCCGGCTCGGAGAACGCGTGGGGGCCCTGGTAGGTCTCGTGGTCACAGGGGTCGTCGGTGACCATGACCTCGGAGTCGACATCGAACGCGGTGCGGTAGTCGAAGAGGAAGTCGAAGTTGCGGTTGATGTCCACACCCGAGCAGTCCTCGTGGTGCACGCAGTAGTCGGGATTGCGGTTCTTCCGCCACATGTACTCGCCACCGGGCCGCTGGCTGTGGTGGCGTCCGTCCGGGTTCGCCAGCGGGAAGACGACGATGTGCAGGGTGTCGAGCATGGTCCGGATCTGCTGAGCGCTGAACACCATCCCGCCGTACGTCAGGCCGGAGTTCGCCTGGTACGCCCGGAGCAGGTCGATGGCGAAGTTGAGCAGGATCTCGCAGCTGCCCCATTCCCGGGCGTGCACACCGCCGAGGAGCACCACCGCGTTGCGGGAGCCCACCGCACCGCCACCAAGCCGGATCGCGTGGCTGGTGCGCCCCTCCTCGGTCTGATGCGGCAGGGTGATGAGCTGGCTGGTGCCGGGGAACAGAGCAGCCAGGTTGACCACCACGTTGTCGACGCCCTGAACGTTGAGGTAGGTCATTTCGCGCCTCCCGTGAGTTTGCCGAGGCCCTTCGGGAGTGTGCCCGGCTCCCGGTAGAGCTGCTCGTCCGCGATCTCGGCCCGCCTGGCCTCGCCGACCTCCGTCTCGTCCGCGATGATCGTCATCTCGACCGGCAGGGACCGGAGTGTCCGCATCTGGTCGGGGTTCGCGTACACGTCGATGCCGGTCTCGCCGCTCTGTCCGCGGCGGAACGGGCCGCCCACCGGTAACCGGTGTTCCTTGAGAATCTCGCGAAGCGTCTGTGAATCTCTGGCGGTGATGTGAGCTCGGGTGATGTTTCCGTTGGCCGTCATGGATGCCTCCTCGCCGCCAGATTCCCGGCCGCGCGGGCCGGGATCTGCCAGCTGTCCGACAATGAACAGCACCTGCGGAAAGGGCCGAACCCTCGGAGCCCGGGTCAGAACGCCACCCCGGAAGCACGGGACCGTTCCCTAGGGTGAGACCGGTCCCGGCGGCCCGGCGTAGAGGCCGGCGCCGACCCAGTCGATGACATCGTTCGGCCGCTGCCGGGGCGCCGCCGGGACGAAGTTGTTCGCGTCGTCGACGCTGCCGCTGCCGTCATAGCGGGCCCGCAGCGGATATGGGAACACCGGCCGTGACCGGACGACCGGGCCTTGCGGCTCGGTGCGCCCGACGGCGACGACCCGGTCGGGTGCGGCGCCGTGCTCGGTCCACCGGACCAGCTCCGGAAGCGGGTCGAACTCGGTCAGCGCGGAGCCGTCGGCGCAGTGGTACATCGTCGGCACCATGAAGACCCTCGCGTACTGCTGGGTCTGCCGCAGGCTGCCGTCGCGCTGCCAGAGCCGCTGGTAGTAGTCGAGCGTGCCGACCGGCGGGATCGCCGAGTCGGCCCAGCCGTGCCAGATGACGAGCTTGCCGCCGGCGCGGCGGAACCGGCTCAGGTCGAGGCTCATCGCGTTGCCCTTGGCGCCCTCGGGGGCCAGCCGGTGAAACTCCGCGGTGGTGAACCGGAAGTCGGCCAGCGACGAGTGCGGCGTGCCGACGGGGTAGCCGAGGTAGCGCAGGTAGTTGTCGCTGAGCTGGGCGGCGATGCCACCGCCGAGCTCGGGCACCGGCACCACCCACGCGAACCAGGCCAGCTCCGAACCGTAGGGCTCGCCACCCGGATACAGCCGCCGACCGGCCGCGTCGGTCGGCCCGGCGTAGAGCTTGTGGACGGTGCGGACCTGGGCCGGGGTGAGGCAGTCGGGCCGGTCGGCGCCTGCCGGGCAGGCGAGCGCGGCCGGGTCGTAGCGGCACGCGCGGGGGTCGGCGAGCTGGCCGTCGACGAGCCCGTCGAGGTCGTCGCACGCCGCGACGACCGCCGCGTGCAGGGCCGGCAGCTTGTCGCCGGTGAGGATCGGCGTCCCGTCGGCGGCGGTGTTGGCGCGGGCGACCCACGTCTCGAAGACGCCGGCGAGAGGCGCGATCGGGAAGGCCGGCGCGCCGGCGGCGATGCCGTCGAAGTCGGTCGGGTAGCGCTGGGCGAGCAGCAGGCCCTCCCGGCCTCCGTTGGAGCAGCCGGTGAAGTAGGAGCGGCGCGGCGGCGAGCCGTAGTACGTCGCGATGAGGCGCTTGGCCGCCTGCGACACCACGTGCGGCGCGCGGAAGGTCCAGTCGTCGCGCGCGGCCTGGTTGTCGGCGCCCCAGCGCCCGTCGAGGTTGGCCAGGACGCCGCCGCCGACGTGTCCGTCGTCGGTGGCCCCGACCGCCATGTCGGCGCCGGGCCGGCCCCCGCAGGTGGGGAAGGCCGGCGCGTCGAGCTGACCGCAGAAGCCGCCGCAGCCGTACTGGAGGTAGCGCCCGGCGAATGTGCTGGTCGGCAGCCGTAGCTGGAACCGCACCGCCGGGTCGATGATCCCGCGCACGTCGCAGTGCGCCGGCTCGGTGGCGGCGGCTGGCACCGGGGTCGCGACGGTGACGTGGGCGACGCCGCTCGGCAAGGCGAAGTCGCCGACCAGCGATGCGCACTCACGCACCGGCCGGATCGTGCCGTTGCTCGCGGCGGCGGCCGGACCGGCCGGGACCAGGATTGCCGTCAATGCCGTCAATGCCGTCAGCGCGAAGCCGATCCGCCGTCGCATGCCGTATCCCCTTCGGCGTCGAGTGACACGTATCAGACGGGAGCCTATCCATTGTCAATGATCAATGTGGCCCCGCCGGCGATTCACTAGCGCAGGTGGAAGACCTCGCCCCGTGGGGTGAAGGGAAGCCGGGCGCCGAGCGGGACGAGAAAGGCGTGCTTACGCCGGACGCGGAGCACGTCGCACTCGCCGTCGGTGATGACCAGCAGCGGGCCGTCCGCCGGGAAGTCGGGCGCTCGCTCCAGCAGGTCGATCGCGGGCTGCAGGACCGTGCCGCCGCGGCCGCGCACCCGCACCCGGCCGGCGATCTCGTCGACCGGCAGGTAGCCCGCGTCGTACGCGGCCGCGTCGCAGAACACCACCCGGGCGGCGGGCACGTCGCGAGCCGTCGCGTACGACGCGATCGCGCCCAGTGCCTTGCCCATCAGCTCGTGGTTCATCGAGCCGGAGGTGTCCACGACGACGCCGAACGTGCAGCGCCGGATCTCCTCCTCCGGGGTGTGCCAGCCGGGCCGGGGGATGTCCGGCGTGCTGGCCTGGCGGCGGGACGGGCGAGCGTACGTGCGCCGCCGCTCGGGCGCCGGCACGTGCTCGTCGAACCAGCGTGCCAGCTTGACGTCCCACGGCAGCGGAGGCTGGTCCAGCACTCGGATCTCCGCGACCAGGCCGGCGGGCAGCAGGCCGCGCCCGGCGCCCAGGTGGTAGGCGTACCCGGTCAGCAGCGCCCGCCGGTAGTAGTCGTCCAGGTCGACGCCGCCGGACCGCGGCCCGTGCCACGGCAGCGGCTCGCCCAGCAGGTCGCCGCGGCCGGTCCCGCGGAGGGTGGCGAGCTTGCGCATCCGCCGCAGGTCCCGCGCGATCCGGTCGTAGACGTCCTCGGCCGACGCGCCGGCCAGCTCCGGGTCGTACAGCAAGCCCTCCGGCATCGTGCCGACGGCCATCTCCACCAGCCAGCCGTTGACCACGTAGTCGCCGGCCACGTTCCACAGCTGCGGCTCGCGGGGGCCGACCCGGTCGCCGTGCCGCAGCGCGGCGTGCAGCATCTCGTGCGCCAGCACGAACCGCCACTCCGGTTCGGACATGGAGCGCAGCGGGTTGACGTAGATCTCGCCGGCCGCGGGGGAGACCGCGGCGATCGCGATGTCCCAGCCGCGGGCCAGCTCCGGGTCGGCGACCACGGTGAACCGGGCGGCCAGCGCGCCGAGCAACGGGTACGAGCCGACGAACCAGCTCAGCGCGCGCTCCCACGGCTTGCGCCGGGCCGCCGGGTCGGTGAGCGACGTGCGTGCGCCGCCGGCCACCTCGACGGCGGAGGTCGCCGCGGCGGCGAGCCCGATCGCGAACCGCTCCGGCCAGTTCGGCTCGCGGCCCGGTGCGGCGGGCACCGGCGCCGGGTCCAGATCGGGCGTGCCCGCGCCGCACCCGGCGAACTCGGCCGGCACGCCCGCCCGCCGCCACTCGCGCAGCAACAGGTCCTCGTCGGAGCTGGGCAAATCGGTCGGGAACAGGGCCGGTTCCCGGCCCAGCTTCACGGCCCGCTGAAAGCGGGTGACGACCAGGCAGGCGACCTCGAGGTACGCCGGATCGCGTCCCGCCGCCGGCTCGAGATGGCCGAAGCCGATGAGGCACGCCCCGGTGAGTGTCTGAATCAGGACTTCTTCCTTCACCGGCGAAAAGATCACTGAGAGTATCGACAATCTCACCGCAGGCGAACGGGGGGCACGTGGTCACGATCTTGTTGGTCCGGCACGCGGACATCGATCTTCCGCGGGTCACGAGGGACCCGTCGCTGAACGACGCCGGGCGGCAGCGTGCCCAGGCGCTCGCGCACGTCGTGGCCTCGGCTGTGGTGACCACGGCGTTCACCTCCTCGTTCAGGCGCACCAAGGAGACGGTGGGGCCGGCCCTCGAGGTGCTCGGGATCGGCGCGCGGGAGATGCCTGCCCCGGTCACCGTCGCGCGGGAGGCCCGCGCCGGGACGCTCGGCGCCGTCGTGCTGATCGCCGGCCACAGCGACACCGTCCCCGAGGTGATCGCCGCGCTGGGTGTGCCGTCGCCGCCCGTCATCGGCGAAACCCAGTTCGACAACCTGTTCGTCGTGACCCTCGCCGAGCCCACCGGCGCGAGCCTGCTGGCGCTGAAGTACGCGAACCCGTCTGCTTGAAACGCATCGACCGGATCCGAGGTGTCCCGTGCCCACCAGCCACCGACTCAGCTGCATCACCCCGCCGTTCATCCTGACCCGGCTCCTCGACAGCGACAACGAGGCCATCCGCCAGGCCGCCCTGGCCACTCTGCTCACCACCGCCCAGTTGCGCGGCGAGCGCGAGGTGCGCGGGCTGATCGCGGGGGCCCTGGCCGCGCCCGACGACGGGCGCCGGAGCATCTTCGACTGCGAGCAGGGGACCTTCCTGCCGCGCGCCACGCTGATCCGCTCGGAGGACGACGAGCCCGCCGCCGATCAGTCGGTCAACCGGGCCTTCGACGGCTTCGGCGCGACCCGGACCTTCTACCGCGACGTGCTCCAGCGAAACTCCATCGACGGCCGCGGCATGCGCCTGCAGGGATACGTCCACCGTGGACGCAACTACAACAACGCCTTCTGGGACGGCCAGGAGATGGTCTTCGGCGACGGCGACGGACAGGTCTTCAGCGACTTCACCGGCTCGCTCGACGTGATCGCGCACGAGCTCGCGCACGGCGTCACCGAGCACACCGCCGGCCTGGAATACCGCACCCAGTCCGGCGCGCTCAACGAGTCGATGTCCGACGTCGCCGGGTCGATGGTGAAGCAGTGGAGTCTCCAGCAGCCGGCCGATCAGGCGGACTGGCTGATCGGGGCCGAGGTGTTCACGCCGCACATCGACGCCGACGCGCTGCGGTCGATGAAGGCGCCGGGCACGGCGTTCGACAACAAGGTGTTCGGCAAGGACCCGCAGCCCGACCACATGGACCGCTTTGTCAACCTGCCCGACACCGACGAGGGGGACAATGGCGGGGTGCACATCAACTCGGGCATCCCGAACAAGGCGTTCTACCTGGTGTCGGTCGGCATCGGCGGCAATTCCTGGGAGGCGCCGGGGCACATCTGGTACGAGTCGATGAAGGCGTCGAACCCGAACACCCAGTTCCAGGACTTCGCCGACACCACGTTCCACAAGGCCGACGAGCTGTACGGCGCGGGCAGCCCCGAGCAGCAGGCCGTCAGCGCGGCGTGGGCCGAGGTGGGTGTCCAGGTGACCACGTCGCCGCGCTGCGGGCGCCGCTAGATGCGGGTAGCCCTGGCGACCCACGGCGGGCAGGCGGCCGCGCTCAACCTGCGGCTGCCACCCCGCGTGCTGGAGTCCGACAGGCTGTCGCCCGAGGCGGCCGGGGAGCTGCGCAGCCTGGTGGCGGCCGCGAGCGCGGAAAACGACGGTACGAGGCGACCCGGGTCGGCCCGGGACGCGATGAGCTACACGATCACGGTCGACGACGGCGCGCGCTCGGCCATGCTCACCGGCTCCGACACCGCGATGTCACCGGCCTTCGGCGCCCTGCTGAGCTGGATCGAGCGGCACGCCACCAGCTGATCCGGATGCGCCCGGGCTCAGAGCGGGTTCTTGCCGTCCATGTTCAGGGCGCTGCCGGGGCGGAAGAAACGCTTGGCGACGAAGTGACCGTGCTCGGCCGCCATCCGGAACCACGGCTCCGATGCCGCGAGGCCGTCACGATCCTCGACCAGGCGGCCCATGTCCCACATCGCCTCGACGTGGCCGGCGTCGGCGGCGGCGCGCAGCTGGCGTTCGGCCTCGTCGAGGTCGCCACGGACCTTCGCCAGCGCCCCGAGCGTGTACATCCCGCGGGGGTCCCCGGCGGCCGCGGCCGCCTCCACCTCCGCCATGGACCGGAACTTCCGGCGCCGGGTCAGGTATCCCCGCACCAGCAGAAGCATGCCGACTGCCCAGCAGATCCAGCCGATGGTCCGGGCAGTGCCGCTGTCGGCGTTGTAGCCGTAGAGAGTGAGCCCGGCCCCGATCAGGAGGAGAAGGACAGCCATGGACTCACTATCAACGATGTCTCGTGAACTCGACAAGAGCGGAATCGCCCGAGCCCGGCCGTCGGCAGGACGGCTCAGCCATCCAGGGTGTCGATGGGCTGGCCCGTGATCGCGGCGATGAGGTCGAAGTCCTTGTCGACGGCGAGCACGGTCAGGGCTGCCTTTTCGGCAGTCGCCGCGATCAGTAGGTCGGGAATTGACGGGGCGCGGTGCCGACGACGAGTCCATCCGCGGCGCTCGCCACGGCGTACTGCGTGATCATCCGTTGCCGGGCCTTGATGTTGACCCTGCCGTTGGTCAGCGTTCTTCGGTCAGCGCCCGGGTCACCTCGGCGGCGTCGAACCGGGCGGGCTGGAAGTCGGCGGCCGACTCCAGGCCGAGCCATTCCAGCCGGTCGCTGTGTTCCGGGTGGCCGGGATCGCTCAGCACCTCGACCAGTTCCTGGTAGCCCCAGATGCCGCCGCAGTCCTCCGGCGGGGCCGCGCGCCGGCCGCCGGTGCACTGCGGGTAGGCCACCGGCCGGCGGTCCGGCTGCTGCTCCACCACGATCTCGTGCGTCCAGTCGTCGCCGAAGTCGTATGTGTACTGCAGGCGGTCACCGACGCCGGGCGCGACCTGCTCCAGGGTCACCGGGCCTTCGGCGCGGTGATCCAGCTCCGGGTCGGCGACGCCGAACATGCCGTACGCGGTCTCGAAGACGTGCAGGTGGCATTCCTCCCAGCCGAACGCCACCTGGATGATGCGGTGCAGCTCGGACAGGCCGGTGTCGGCGGGCAGCTCCAGGCGCCGCCAGATCGGCGGTTGCGCCCCGCGCAGGCTCACCTTGATCTGATAGATGGGCGCCGGCGGGCCGGACTTCTTCCGCTTCGCCGGCAGCTTCGGCGCTGAGACACGCCGCTGATTGCGCCGCGCGGGCTGCCGCGGCGCGGCGCGAGGGAGCGGCTCGTCGTAGGCACCGTGCGGGGCCGGTGGCCGCGGCGGCTCGGGTAGTGCGCGCATCCGGGACCGGAGGAGCTCGGCCAGCAGGTGATAGCCGGGCCCGTCCTCGTCGCCGAGGTCCACGGGCGGCTCCGTCCCGTCGGTCTCCCGGTCGTGCACGGCCCGGGCCGCCAGGGCCCGCTCGACCTGCCAGCGGAATTCGGCGGGGTCCAGGACCTCGGGGGTGACCACCAGGCCGGCTTCGCGGGCGTCCGTCGCGACCGTGTCGATCACCTGGTCCATCATGTCGCCGGGAAAGAGCATGATGTCGGCCGCCGCGTGGCAGTCGGTGTGGTCGACGTTGACGATGAAACCGTGTGAGCGCCCGGACCGGTCGAAGGAGCAGAGCAGCATCGAGTCGGAGCCGGCCGGATCGGCGAATCGCCGGCATCGGCCGACGCTCGCCGGCGTCCCCAGCTCGCCCGTCCACGTCGGCGCCGGCAACCCCGCGCTCATCAGGCGCCCGGCGGCCGCGGTGAGCGCCGGAGCGTCGCTCACCGCGCCGAGCGCGAGCAGCACCGCGAGCGATTCCGGGGTGGCGAGCTGTGCCACGGCCGGCGCGATGCCCTCCGCGAGCGCCTCGGCGAAGCCCTCGCCGGCCAGGTCGCCCGCGGCCAGGAAGCCCGCGGCGAACAGCTCCGCCTCAAGCGGATCCTCCACCTCGAGCAGCGCCGCGCCGCCGGCGACCAGGTCTTCGACGAGGACCTGCGGGTCCAGCTCCGCCTCCGAGCACGCTGGGCAGTCGCACTCGTCCGGGGGACCCACGGCACGCAGGACACGCTGACCGGAACCGCGGGACTTGGCGCGCTTGCGACCACGACTGACGGGACTCACCCGACCATCGTGCCCGACAGCCGACAGTGCTTCCACCTCGGCCCTCACTCGTACGGGTGGGCTCAGCCGAGGCCGCGCGTGATCGCCTGCTCCACCTCCGCCCAGGTCGGGGTGTGCCGCACCCAGGCGGGCGGCGGGGTGCGTTGCGGTCCGAAAAGGAACCGGTGCGGCACGATGCCGCGCAGGGCCTGATGTACGTCGATCTTGTCGTCGACGAAGTGCGTGATGCCGAGGTCCGCGCAGTGCACAGCCTTGTCCGGCCGCTTGCGGCAGAAGCGGATGTGGTCCCGGGGGATGCCGGTGCGGGCGGCGAAGTCGTGGTGGTCGAGCCACTGCCGGGTGCTGCGCTGGACCCGCTCGCCGCACTTGGAGACCAGCCACACCTGCCCGAAGCGCGGCACGAGGCGGGCCAGCGTGTCGAAGGCGCCGGGTACGGCCGGCGTCGCCAGCATTCGGGCGGTGTCACCGCTGAAGAACTGGGTGTCGCTGCTGCCGGGGACGGTGCCCCCGCCGATGATGACCCGGCCGATGTCGACGCCGAGCCGGAGCTCCTGGGTGTTCATGTGACCAGCCTGGTGGCCGTGAAGCTAGTGCAGAACTATCGATGTCGGCGCAGATATAGTTTCCGGCTATGGATGAGCGGGCGGTCTCCGCCGACGCGCTGGCGTCGTTCGTCGTGTTCGCCGATCACCTCAACTTCACCCGCGCCGCCGCCGACCTGCACATCTCCCAGCCCGCCCTGCACGTGAAGATCCGCAAGCTGGGGCAGGCCCTGGGTCGGCCGCTCTATTACCGCAGCGGCCGGCGGTTGGTGCTCACCGCGGACGGCGAGACGGTCGCCCGCTTCGCCCGCACGCACGACGAGCGGCTCGCTCACTTCCTGGCCGAGTTCGCCGGGGCCGCACCGCGCCGGCCGGTGGTGCTCGCCGCGGGTCAGGGCGCCTACCTCTACCTGCTCGGTGACACGATCCGGGCGGTGCTGGCCGAGGAACCGACCCGGCTCCGTCTGATCAACTGCGACCACCGGCAGATGCTCGCCGCCGTCCGCACCGGTCAGGCCCACCTCGGGGTGAGCGTGCTCGATGTGCTGCCCGACGACCTGACCGCCGTCGAGCTGGCGACGTTCCCGCAGGTGCTGCTGGTGCCGGACGGCCACCGGCTGGCCCGGCGCCGCTCGGTGACACTGGCCGACCTGGCCGGCGCGAGCCTGGTCATTCCGCCCCAGCACCGGCCGCACCGGGTGCTGCTGGAACGGGCGCTGGGCGCCGCGGGCGTCGACTGGACGGTCGCCGTGGAGGCCGAGGGCTGGCCCTTGATCACGCATTTCGTCGCGCTCGGGGTGGGACTGGCGATCGTCAACGGCTGCGTACCGGCGCCACCCGGGCTGGCCGCCCGGCCGGTCACCGACCTGCCCCCGGTCGCCTACCACCTGGTCCACCAGCCGGCCGCCCTGACCGATCCGAGGGTCGCCGGCCTGCTGGACCGCATCCGCTCGAGCGGCCGGCCCTGACGTGCGCCGACGGTCGCCGCAACGGCAGCGGCTATCATCCTTTCGCTTGCCGCGCCGCGGTCCCGTGCCGCGCGCGCCGGGCCCGGCCGGGTCGCAGTCAACGACATGTCCGGATCCGGGAAGGCGGCAACGCACGGTGGCTCAGCTGCACTATCGGCACGCGGCGATGAACAGCGGCAAGAGCACCATGGTGCTGCAATACCGGCACACCTACGCCGCCTGCGGACGCAAGGGTCTGCTGATGACCCGCCTCGACCGGGCCGGCACCGGGATAGTCTCGTCCCGCATCGGCCTGGCCGCCGACGCGCTCGAGATCGGCGCCGCCACCGACCTGACCGAGCTGGTGCTGTCCCGCCCCGGGCCGCGGGTCGACCACGTCATCGTCGACGAGGCCCAGTTCCTCTCGCCGGAGCAGGTCGACCAGCTCGCCGCCCTCGTCGACGACCACGACATCGACGTGTTCACCTTCGGGCTGCTCTCGGACTTCCGCGGCCTGCAGTTCCCGGGCTCGGCCCGCCTGGTCGTGCTGGCCGACATCGTCGAGGCGCTGCAGGTCTACCCGATGTGCTGGTGCGGGCAGCCGGCCCGGATGAACGCGCGGGTCATCAGCGGCACGATGGTCCGCGACGGCGACACCGTCGTGCTCGGCGACACCGGCGCCGACGTCGGCTACGTCGTGCTGTGCCGCCGCCATCACCGCGCGGGGCAGCCGTACGCGCGAGAAGTAGTGCCGGAACCGGCGCTCGAGCCGGTCAGCGCCTGACGCGTGGATCCATCCGGGAGGCCGCCGCCGGGACGCTGATCACAGCGGCACCGGCTCCCGGGGCGGTTCGTCGGCGGTCGCCGGTGCGGCCTCGGCGGCTGCTTCGTCGTCGGCCGCCGAGCGCTCGCTCCGGACCGCCGCGATACCGCCGACGATCAGCGCCCCGCCCACGAATTGCAGCGGCGTCAGCTCCTCGCCCAGGACCAGCCAGGCGAACAGCGAGGCGGAGACCACCTCGAGCAGCCCGATGAACGACGCGAGCCGCGAGCCGAGGATGGCCGAGGCGGTGATCCCCGTCGCGTAGGCCACGGCCGTGCCGAGGACCGCGACGATGAGCAGCGGGATCCACCAGGGCACGGCGCCGCCGAACAGTGGCAGGTCGCCGAAGTCGGCGGTGAACGGCAGCAGGCCGGTCGCGCCGAGGACCGCGAGGACCACGGCGGCCAGCAGCAGGCCGGACCCGGCGAGTGCGACCGGGGGAAGCCCGTCGGCCGGGCGGGCGGCGATCGCGAAGTAGGCCGCGCAGCCGATCGCGGCGCAGAAGGCGATCGTCAGCCCGACCGGGTCGACGGCCTGCAGCGCGCCGGGGCCGATCACCAGGACCAGGCCGCCGACCGCGAGCACCGAGCCGAGCAGCACCGTCGCCCGGGGCATCCGCCGGGTGGTCGCCCAGGCGAATCCCACCAGCAGCAGGGGCGCCAGGTATTCGATGAGCAGGGCGGTCGACACCGGGATGCGCCGGATGGCGGCGAAGTAGGCGGCCTGGGTGAAGGCGACGCCGACCAGGCCCATGCCGAGGACCCGCCAGCGCCCGCGCCACAGGGCCGCCCACCGGCCGCGCAAGGAGAAGAGCACGAACGGCAGGAGCACGAGACCCGCGGTGAGCGCCCGGGCCGTGACGGCCGTGACCGGGGACCAGCCCGCCTCCAGCAGCGGCTTGACGAAGGCGCCGGAGGTGCCGAACGAGACGCAGGAGATCAGCGCCGCGATCAGGCCGGCGGACGTGGACGACGTCTTCATGCTGACTCCTCGGGCCGGTGCGTGTCATGGGCTAAGTTGGCTGACAACCCTGACGCTAGGTCGGTGCGAGTGAGGAGTCAAATTGCTTTTTGCCCCTGACACCGAGGAGTCGCTCGCCTTCGTGGTCGCGCTCGCCAACACCGACGCCGGCGCCTCCCGCGGCGGCGATGACGAGCTGGCGACCGTGGATCAGCTCGCCGACCTGCTGAGCCGGTACTCCTACACCGGGCGCTTCGACCGGGACGAGGCGGAGCTCCACGACGTCCGGCAGGCCCGGAGCGCGTTGCGCCAGGTGTGGACCCTCGACCGCGACGAAGCCGTGGTGCCCGTCAACGGAATGCTGCGGGACGCGAACGCGCTGCCCTTCCTCACCCGGCACGGCGCGGTGGACTGGCACCTGCACGCGACCCCGCCCGAGGCGCCGCTCGCGGAACGCATCCGGGTGGAGGCGGCGCTGGCCTTCATCGACGTGATCCGGATGAACGAGATGGGACGGCTGCGGGTGTGCGAGGCGGACGGGTGCACCGGCCTGCTGCTCGACCTCTCCCGCAACGGCCTCAAACGGTTCTGCACCGTGCGGTGCGGCAACCGGATGAACATGATCGCCTTCCGCGAGCGCCGCTCCCGCACTGGAAGGTGAAACAGTCGAACAAGCTGGAGGCACGGCTCCCGCAGAAACGAAAGAAGCTGCCACTGTGGAAGCTCGACTAGTGTCGCGTGATTCTGGTTGTGCTACTTGGCATTGTTGTCGACGAGTTGCCTGACACTGGCCTGCACCCAGCGGACCTTGGCCAGGATCTCGTCGGCGGTGGCGGTCCAGACGAACGGTTCCGGATCGGTGTTCCAGTGCTCGATGTAGGCGCGGATGCGGTGGATCAGGGCGTTGACCGAGGTGAACGTGCCCCGCCGGAT
Organism: Actinoplanes sp. ATCC 53533; assembly: GCF_003947245.1. Taxonomy (NCBI): domain Bacteria; kingdom Bacillati; phylum Actinomycetota; class Actinomycetes; order Micromonosporales; family Micromonosporaceae; genus Actinoplanes; species Actinoplanes sp. ATCC 53533. The sequence continues at coordinate 26,708 of NZ_QHHV01000107.1, forward strand.
GGCCTGCTTGGTGATGATCCCGAACCAGGTTTCGATCTGGTTGATCCACGACGATCCGACCGGGGTGAAGTGGAAGGTGACGTTCGGGTTCGCGGCCAGCCAGGCCCTGACCTCGGGGGTGTCGTGGGTGGACAGGTTGTCCAGCACGACGTGGATCTCCTTACCCGCATGCGGTTTCACGGCTCGTTTGACGAAGCCGAGGAACTCCACCGCGGTGCGCCGGGGATGGCAGTCGGCGAAGACCTCGCCGGTGCCGGTGTTCAACGCCGCGAACAGATTCGTGGTGCCGTGCCGCTTGTAGTCATGCGTGCGCTTCTCCGGCAGGCCGAAGTCCAGCGGCAACAACGGCTGGGTCCGATCCAACGCTTGGATCTGGGTCTTCTCGTCGATCGACAACACCACCGCCCCGCCCGGCGGGTCCAGATACAAACCGATCACGTCGGCGACCTTCTCCGCGAACGCCGGATCCTTCGACAGCTTGAACGTGCCCTGCCGGTAAGGCTGCAACCCGTTGTCCCGCCACAGATTCGCCACGTAATGCCAGGACACCGCCACACCCTCGACCCGCTTCACATACGCGGCCATCTCCCGGCTCGACCAGTGCGACAACCCCGTCTCGACCGGCGGCGACATCCGGGACAACGCCAGGATCCGCCCGCGTACCCAGGCCGGCACCTGCTCACGCGGCGCGGCATGAGAGCCGTCCTCCAAACCGGCCAGACCACCACCGGCGTACCGGGCCACCCACCGATCCACCGTCGGCAACGACACCCCAGCCAACACGGCCACGTCCTTACGCCGACGGCCCTCGGCCATCCACAACACGATCCGCGCCCGGGTCGCGACCACCGCCGACACATCCCGACTGTTCAGCACCGCCCGCAACTCCGCAGCCCGCTCCTCGTCCAGCATCACACCAGGATCAACGAACCAGTCACATAACGCAACCAGCATCACGAGACACTAGATGACGACTCGCTCCGGCTGGCCTGGGCCCTCAGCCAGCTCGTGCGTGCCGTGGCCCGGCTCGCTCTCGCGCCGGAGGTCCAGCGGGACTATCTCCGCCGGTTAGGGGTCGGCGGCTCGGCGGACGAGCTCGCCCTCGAACTGGACGACACCGCGCAGCGGCTGGATGAGCTCGAAGGCGCCGGCTGGATCGAGCCGGAGCGGGCGGCCACGATCCGCCGGATCGACGGGATGCTGAACGCGATGAGCGGCCCGCCGAACGCCGCGCTGTGGGAGCCGGAGGCGCTGTCGGCCGCACCGGAGTGGGCCGAGGTGCGGGCCGCGGCCCAGGAATTCCTGCTGGCGCCCTGAGTGCGCGGGCCCACGCCGGCGCTGATGTATACAGCAGGGGTTGGCTGATATCATGAGCTCATGAGAACGATCATTGATGTTGACGATGCGTTGCTCGACGCCGCTCAGTCCGAGCTTGGAACCGCCACGAAGAAGGACACGGTCAACGAGGCGCTGCGCTACGTCGCTGAGCGCAACGCGCGGTCGCGAGCCGTTCTTGATGACCCGTTCTTCCTCGGCGGCTCGGATCTGACCGACGCTGAGGTGATGGGTGGCGCTCGGCGTTGACCACGTTGTTCCTCGCTGATACATCCGCCTACACGGTCGCCCGTCGCTCGTCGGCGGCGGAGGCCCGCCTCAGGGCTCTGGCGGCGGATGGAGTGCTCGCCACCTTTGTTACGGTGGATCTTGAACTTGGTTACTCGGCCCGCGACCCCTCCGAGCACCAAGGGGTTTTCCGTACTCGTCGTCAACTGGTCCAGCTCGCGTCGATTGACGAGATCGCGATGCGTGCCCGCGAGGTACAGGCACTGATGGCTACGCGGAGCCAACACCGCGCCGCCGGCGTCATGGATCTCCTCACCGCTGCGGCAGCGGAGCACTACGGCGCCTCGGTTCTGCACTACGACGCTGACTTCGATCACATCGCCGCGGTCACCGGACAATCGGTCGCCTGGGTAGCTCCGAGAGGTTCCGTGTCATAGGACGGCCACCCGGTGCAGGACCTGCTGCCGAGCAGGAAGTCGCCGCCCCGGCCTCGTCTACTGGACGCCGCCAGCAGATCCCGGCCGTGGGTCGCCAGGAACGACGGTGGCCGGCGGGAGAGCGGCCGGCCGCCAGCCCAGCGCCGGGCCGAGGGCGCCCGCGATGTCGGTGAGGATCTGCACGTAGTCCTCGTGGTCGAAGGTGAACGGCAGGGCGAACGCCACCTCGTCGATCTCCCGGAACGCCGCGTGGGCGTGGAGCCGCTCGGCGATCTCCGCCGCGGTGCCGACCAGGTCCGGCGCGAACAGCAGCCGGGCCGGTCCCTGCGGTGTGGCGGTGCGGGGAGTGCGTTTGCGGGCGTACTCCTCGTACTTGGCCCGCTGCGTGGCCGTCGCGTTGTCGGTCGGGATGACCACCAGGCCCTGGGAGACCCGGGCGCGCTCGCCGTCGGGGTGGTGGGCGCGGAACTCGCGGACGTGCGAGAGCTGGATCTGCTCGAAGTCCGCCGACTCCTCCGCCTTCACCACGCTGCTGGTGAGGAAGTTCATGCCGTTCTCGCCGGCCCAGCGCGCCGACCGCAGGCTCGCGCCGCCGTACCAGAGGCGCCGGCCCAGGCCCGCGGCGTGCGGCTGGACGCGGTCGGAGAAGACCTCGAAGCCCTCGACCCCGCTGAAGTCGGTGGCCGGCTCGCCCCGGACGAAGTCCAGCAGCCGCCGTACGCGCTGGTAGCCGAAGTCCTCGGCCGCCGCGGTGTCCGGATAGAGCGCCGGCCCGACCTGCTCGTAGTGCATCGGCGGCCCGACGCTGACGCCCGGGTTGAGCCGGCCGCCGCTCAGGATGTCGACGGTGGCCAGGTCCTCCGCCAGCCGCAGCGGATTCTCCCAGCCCAGCGGGATGACCGCGGTGCCCAGCTCGATCCGGGTGGTGCGCTGGGTCGCGGCGGCCAGCACGGCGACCGGGGAGGAGATGCCGTACTGCAGGTGCCGGTGCCGGACCCAGGCGCTGTCGAAGCCGAGCCGTTCGCCCAGCGCGATGATCTCCAGCGTCGACTCGTGCCCGGCGCGCGGGTCGTCGCCGTCGAACAGGCCGATGGTCAGGAACCCCAGCTTCCGCAGCGGGGACGACGGAACGGGCACAGCGCTCTCCTCGGCCGGCGGGCATGACGTTGACTCGATCTTGCGCCTCTCCGGGCGCGCGCGCCAACGGCGTCTCATCGCGGGCTTCCGGCGTCACCCGATGGCGAGCGTGGCGTCGGCGTCCGGGCCGGCGCCGAGGGGCCGCCCGGCGAGGGCGTCGATCCGCTCCGGAGCATCGCGATCCGTCGCATCACCCAGCCCCAACTGGCCCGCGGCATTGGCGCCCCAGCACCAGACCGCGTCACCGGTGGCCGTGGCGCAGGTGTGCAGGCGGCCGGCGGCGACCGAGGTCCAGCCCGCGTCCGCACCGACCTGGGCGGGGGCGTCCCGGTCGGCGGTGTCGCCCAGGCCCAGCTGGCCCGCCGCGTCGGCACCCCAACACCACAACGTGCCATCCGTACGCACAGCGCAGCTGTGCCGTCCCCCGACCGTGACGGCACGCCACTCGGCCGCGCCGACTTGGGCCGGGGCCGCGCGGTCGGTGGTGTCGCCGAGTCCGAGCTGGCCGGCGTCGTTGGCGCCCCAGCACCACAGCGATCCGTCCACGCGCGTGGCGCAGGTGTGTGCCATCCCGGCGGCGACGGAGGCCCAGGTGGTCGCGGCGCCGACTTGGGCTGGG
>NZ_QHHV01000108.1:0-71679 GCF_003947245.1 Actinoplanes sp. ATCC 53533
ACCGTGGGTGAAGGTGCGCAGGAATGACCCGATCGTTGACGGGGCGTACACGCTGGTGAACAGCGACGGCATCCCGCCGTGCCGGGCGATGTCGAGGTCGTCGATGCTGTCCGCGCCGGCCAGCATCCCGGCCACGATCGTGGCCACCTTGCCTGCCGGGTTCGCGCCCTTGTCGGTCGGCAGCCGAACCCGGTCGGTGACCGCGTCGTGCAGACCCACCTGCTGGGCCAGGCGCATCACCGGCACCAGCCCGGCACACGACACCAGATTCGGATCATCAAAGGTTGCGCGGACCACCGGCGCGTCATGGCGTAATCTCACCTGCGAGGTGCCCTCTCGAGCGGCGGAATAGAAGCCTGAAGAACTCCTATCCTTCCAGCTCAGAGGGCATCTTCTATCTCCGGCTCGCCACCCATCCGACATTCATCGGTGGATCCAGGCTCAGAGGCGATCCGTGCTGGGGCGAGCTGGCCATGGTGCTGCAGCCGCTCATACTCACGTCACTCACCGTCGCACTGGCCTGGCTGACCTGGCCGCTCAGGCCAGATCTGATTTCCGCCGGAGCGAGCTCGAAGAACCAGTAGGCGGAGGTGCGACTCGCAGCTCCGGCGACAACCGGCCGCCGCGTGCACCGCGCCGGCCGGCCGCCTCGTCCTGCTGCGGCCGGCCGGCCTGGTCTATCTGGAGGTCCGCTGGTCGCTAGGGGTGCCACCGCCAGGCTTGCTCATTCGGGACGTTGTTGTCGACGTTGGCGGCGACGTGTAGGGACGTGGGGGTGGGGTATCTGGGGTCGCACCAGTCCACGACGAGGGGGTAGGCCGAACGTCCCGGCACCCAGGTTTCGTCAGGCCGCAGGCACATGTAGGTGGTGTCAGCGAGACCGACGAATTTCACCCAGCCGTTCTTGCCGTTCGCATACCAGCTGGTCCCCGCCTCGCCGCAGCGACCCAGGATGACATTCCTCGTCGACAGGACCCTGAGGCATTTGCCGGAGACCTTGTGTTTCACAAACATCCAGCCCGAGTCCCCGACGGTCCACAACTGGAAGTCAGTTTGTCCATGACCGCACTGGTGGAGGTAGGCCTCGGTATTGCTCCCGATCCCGTCGCCGTCCAGGCACCAGCCCGGATTCCCCACGTTCTCGTAGTGCACGTCTCCGGCAGCTGACGCCGGCGTGGCGCCCAGCATGAGACTGGCGACCGCGACGATCATCGCGATGCCGAGTGTGCCGAATCGTCTGAGTGCCTTCATGAAAACTCCTGTCCCCTGGAGACCTGCGCCAGTGCTCGTTGTCGAGATTTCTGTGTAGCGGGGCGAGAGTTGTCTGGCCCCTGCTCGGGTGGTCAGACAAACAACTCTGGACAACGCCGCGACAATGGATCAGCACCGGATCGAAGCGCCGTCGCGCGGCGCCGCACGAACGGGCGGTGGAGATCTGACGTAGATCGGGAACGGAGCCGCCGCTGTCGCTCGCCCTCTCAGTTCGGCGGCGTGCCGATGCTCTCGATCAGCGCGGCCGGCACCAGCAGGTCGGCGCGGTCCCGGGTGGCCGCGATGATCGCGGCGTTGCTCTCGTCGGTGCCGGTGGCCCACGCCACCGCGGCCCGCTCGTCCTTGCCGAAGCGCACGTGCCGGTCGATCAGCCGGCGCAGCCGGGACCCCTGGTCCAGGTCGGCGTACCAGACCTCGTCGACCAGCGGCCGGATCCGTTGCCAGCCGCCGGCGGACAGCAGCAGGTAGTTGCCCTCCGAGACGATCAGCCGGGCCGCGCGGGGCACCCCGATGGCGCCGGCGATCGGTTGCTCGATGACCCGCTCGAAGCCCGGCGCGTAGATCATGTCGTCGGTGTCCTCGCGCAGCCGGCGCAGCAGCGCCGCGTAACCCAGCGGGTCGAAGGTGTCCGGTGCGCCCTTGCGGTCGCGGCTGCCCAGCCGTTCGAGCTCCACGTCGGCGAGGTGGAAGCCGTCCATCGGCACGTGCGCGACCCAGTCCGCGGGGCCGGACTTCGCCAGCGCCGCCACCAGCTCCTCGGCCAGCGTGGTCTTGCCCGCCGCGGGCGCGCCGGCGATGCCCAGGATCGCCCGCCCGCCGACCGGCACCAGCGCCCGGGCCCGGGCGACGAGCCCTTCGAAAGTGACGGTCATGACCCGTACGGTACGTGCCCACCGCCGTCCACCGGCCGCCGCCGGGCCGCTGGTGAGCCCGGTCGCTGCCGCGGACCGGCGCCGGCATCGGTCCACGGGGGACCCCCGGGACGGGCACGGGATCGATAGGGTGCAGTGACCGCCTGTCGATGTTCGTGCCGGCGTCCCAGGGAGGTGTTCGGCGATTCTCGAGGTGCTTGATCTGGTGGTGGCGGTGCCCGGCGAGGCCCGGGCCGCGGTCTCCTTCTCCGCCGGCGAGGCCGGTCCCACGGTGGTGATCGCCGGTGCCGGCCCCGCGACGGCACTGGCCAGAGTGGTGGCCGGGCTGGCGCCGCCGGTCTCGGGACGGGTCCTGGTCGGGGACCGGGACGTCACCGCGCTGCCGCCGGGCGCCCGGCAGATCGGGTACGTGCCGCGCGGCGGCGCGCTGCTGCCACACCTCACCGTCCGGCAGAACATCGAGTATCTGGTCTGGCGGCAGGAGTCGGTGCACGAGATCGTCCGGGGCTGGGCCGCCACCCTGATCTACCAGCTCGAGCTCGGGCCCGTCCTGGAGCAGCGTCCCCATGAGATCACCGAGCAGCAGCGGATGCGCGGCGCGCTGGCCCGGGCGGTGGTGTCCATGCCCGAGGCGCTGGTTCTCGAAAGGCCCGATCCCGCCGCCTGCGGCCCGCTGGGCGACCTGCTGACCCGGATCGAGTCGCCGGTCTCCGCCGCACCGGCCACGGTGATCTTCGGCGATCGGCAGGCGGCCCCGGAGGGCGCCAGGACGGTGGCGGTGACGCGGTGACGAGCCGGCGGGCCGTGCTGGGTGGGGCTCTCGGCGCTGTCGTCGCCGGGGCGGCCGGCTGCGGCGGCACCGAACGGCCGGTGCAGGTCGCCGTGGTCTGGAGCGGCGGCGAGCTGATCCGGTTCCGCGAGGTCGTCCGGCGGTATCCGCGGCCGGTCGACGTGGTCAGCACCCGCACCGACGTCGACGCGTTCCTCAGCGCCCGCTACCGGGCGGGCAACCAGCCGGACGTCGCGATCGTGCCGCAGATCAGCCTGATCGCCGACTACGCGCGCCGGGGCTGGCTGCAGCCGGTGCCGGCGGAGGTCACCCAGCGGTTCGCCGACAGGTGGCGGGCCATGCTCACCGTCGACGGCCGGCAGTACGGCGCCTGGGTGAAGGCCGCGCACAAGTCGCTGGTCTGGTATTCCCCCGACCGGTTGCCCGCGCCGCCGGCCACCTGGGCCGAGTTCGTGTCGCTGGTCGCCGAGCTCGCCGCCGCCGGCCGGCCCGCGCCCCTGGCGATCGGTGCGGCGGACGGCTGGGTGCTCACCGACTGGCTGGAGAATCTGCTCATCGGCTTCGCCGCCGACGGCGAATACCAGGGTCTGGTGGACGGCGGCGAGCCCTGGGACGGCCCGCTGGTGCGGACCGCGCTCACCGAGCTCGCCGCCGTCTGGGCGATCCCCGGCGCGTTCCCGGACGGGATCGCCCGGGCGCTGATCACCCAGCACGAGGAGTCGGTCATCCAGGTCGCCGAGGGCCGCGCCGCGATGGTGATCGAGGGTGACTTCGTCGCCGGCGTCGCGGACAGGTTCCGGCCGGCCGGGGCGGCTCCGCTGGCGGCCGCGCGCTTCCCGGCCGGGCCGAAGGCCGAGCCGCTGCTGGTGGCCGGCGACGCCGCGATGGTGTTCGCCGGGTCGCGCGCCGGCGGCGAGCTGGTGGAGTGGCTGACCCGGCGGGCATCGTTCCAGCCGTGGATCGCCGCCGGGGGCTACCTGTCGCCGAACACCCTCATCACGCCGGAGGCGTACGGGCCCGCGGCGGCCCGGGCGGCCGAGCTGACCGATGCCGAGGGAGCGCCCCAGTTCGACCTCTCCGACCAGCTGCCCGGCTCGCTCGGCGGGCCGGACGGGCTGGGCAGCTGGAAGATCCTGCAGGACTTCCTCGCCGAGGTGACCCGGCCCGACGCCGTCGACCGCGCCTGCCGGCGGCTGGTCCGGGCGGCCGCGCAGGCCCGGCGGGAGGTGGGCTCGTGACGGAGCCGGCCCGGACGCGGCCGGCCCCGGCCCGGCTGCTCGGGGAGACCGTGGTCATCGACGACGTCGGCCCGGGCCGGCGCAGCCGGGCATACCCGAGCGGCGGGTTCGCGTCGTTGCTGCTCACCCCGATCGCGCTGCTGCTGGGCGGCATCCTGCTCTGGCCGGTGTCGCGCACCGTGCAGGCGAGCCTGACCGGAGCGGACGGCCAGTGGGTGGGCCTGGCGAACTTCCGCACCGCGCTCGCCGCGGAGGGGACCTGGGAGGTGCTGGGCCGGACCGTGCTGTGGGCCGCAGTCGTCCCCGTGGTCGTGATCGCGCTGGGCTACCTGCTGGCGGCGTCGCGCCGCACCGGGACGCTGCTGCTGCTCGCGCCGATGGCGTTGCCGCTGGTGGCGACGGGCGTGATGTTCCGGCTGTTCTACGATCCCGACCCGGCTCGCGGCACCGGCACGGCGATCCTCACGGCGCTGGCCGGGCTGTTCGGAGTGCCCGCCGACGCGGCGCCGGCCTGGCTGGGCCCCGACATGATCACGGTCGCGCTGATGTCGGCGTTCGTGTGGGCCTGGATCGGCCTGCCGGTGGTGGTCTTCCGGGCGGCGCTGGACGCGCTGCCGCCCGACCTCGCCGACGCGGTCCGGGCCAGCGGGGGCCGCCGGCTCGACGTGTTCCGGGACGCGCTGTGGCGGCCGCTGCTGCGGCGCACCGCCGCCATCGTCTTCGCGCTGGTGGCGCTCGGCACGGCCCGGGCGTTCGACCTGATCCTGGTGATGGCGCCGGGCTCCAGCCTGGACGAGGCGGCCAACCTCGCGGTCCGGGTGTGGCAGACCTCGGGCAGCGTCACCACCGGGCCGGCCGCCGCCCTCAACACCCTGTGGCTGGTGGCGCTCGGTGTCGGCGTGGTGGCCGCGGCGGTGGGGGGCCGCCAGGCGTGGCCACCGCCCGCCCTGGAGCACGTGCCGGCCCGTCCGGCGGCCGAGCGCACCCGGTGGCCGGTCCGGCGGGCGCTGCCGATCCTCATCGCGCTGCTCTGGGCCGTACCGGTGCTTGCCCTGGTGGCCACCTCGCTGCACTCGCCGCGGGAGGCCGCGACCCGCGGGTGGACCGCGGCGTCGTTGCGGCTCAGCTCCTTCCGCGACATCCTCGCCCAGGACGAGCTGATCCGGTCGTTCTGGTACACCGCCGTGCTCGCCCTGTCGGTCACCGTGCTGGTGATCATCGTGGCGCTGCCGGCCGGTTACGCCCTGGCCCGGCTGCGCCCGCCGGGCACGTCCGCCGCCGGGGCCCTGCTGGTCGCCGCGTCGGCCGTGCCGGTGCAGGTGGTGGCCGGCCCGATCAACGAGGTGCTGTCCCGGGTCGGGCTGGCGGGCACCAGCGTCGGGCTGGGCCTGGTCCACGTGGCGCTCGGTGCGCCGTTCGCCGTGCTGGTGCTGCGCAACGCGCTCGCCGACGTGCCCGGGGCCCGGATCCGCGCGGCGCGCATCGCCGGCCGGCGCGAATGGGGCGTGCTGTGGCGGACGGTGCCCGCCGCGGTGCCGGCCATCATCGCGGTGGCCGTGCTCGAGTTCGTCCAGGTGTGGAACGATTTCGTGGTCGGCCTGCTGTTCGGCGGCTCGGGCACGCCGCTCGGGCTGATGTTGTTCGGGCAGACCCGGCAGTTCGTCTCCAACAGCGGCACCCTCGCCGCTTTCGCGCTGCTCGCTTCGGTGCCGCCGCTGCTGGTCATCGTGCTCGCCCGCCGCCAGGTGATCGCCGGCCTGGTCTCCGGGGCCGTGCGATGAGCCCCCGGCGGGACCACCGGCCCGCGCGGCCACAGCGCTGGCAGTGGGTGCTGACCGCGTCGATCGCCGTCGGTTCGGTGGTCGGCGGCATCGCCAGCAACATCCTGGCCGACCTGATCGACCCCAACCTGGGCGCCATCACCTGGATCATCGCCGCGGCCGGGGTCGTGATCGCCGGAGTGCTCGCCACGCTCGAGGTGCGCAGCCGCCGCGCCCTGGGTGCCGGCCCGACGGTCGAGCCCGTGCCCGCGGTGCCGGTGCAGGAAGCCGGGGTGCCCACCGACCTGCCCGACACCGTCGGCGTCGTGGGCCGCCGGGCGGTGGTGGAGTGGCTGGCCGGCGCCGTCCGCACCGAGCACGCCGTGGCGCTGTTCGGCCGGCGGGCGGTCGGCACCTCCACCTGCGTCGTGCAGGCAGCCAACGCGGTGCGCAACCACTACCCGGACGGCCAGCTGTATCTGGATCTGCGCAAGACCGATCGGAGCGGCACGGCACGTGCCCTGCGGCCCCGGGAGGTGGTCGACGCCCTGTGCCGCAAGGCCGGCATCGACGAGGCCGCGCTGAGCCAGGCCGCCGACCTCGAGGCGGCAGCGTCGCTGTTGCGCGCCGAGCTCGGCGATCGCCGGATCCTGCTGGTGCTGGACAACGTCGACTCGCCGGAGCAGGTGCGGCCGCTGTTGCCGCCGGCCCGGCGGTGCCGGCTGCTGCTGGCCGGCGGGCCCGAGCTGTCCGGTCTCAAGGGAGTCCGGGTCCGGCGATTGACCGAGCCGTCCAGCGACGACGCGGTGGAGCTCTTCGCGGCGGCCGCGCGCGACGCCGGGTCCGTGCGCCGCGGCCTGCCGGCGGATCCGAGCGTACGGCACATCGTGGAGCTGGCCGGCCGGCAACCGCACGCGGTCCGGGTGCTCGGCTCGTGGCTGGCCGCCCAGGGCTGGTCGGCGTCCGACCTGCTGACCGCGCTGCGGCACGGGCTGGAGCACGGCCGCGTCGACGCGACGCTGACGCTGCTGGCGAGCCGGGACAGGGCGTACGCCGGACTCGCCGCCGACACCCGGCGGCTGGTCCGGCTGCTCGCGCTCGTGCCGCAGCCGCTGAGCCGCAACGCCGTCGCCGCGCTGACGGGCACCAACCGCGGGCACACCGACCGGATGCTCGACCAGGCGGCCGGCCGCGACTTCGTCACGGTGACCCCGGACGGCCGATACCGGCTGCGGCCCCTGATCGTCCAGTACGCCCGGATCCATCTGCTGTGCGACGAGCCGCCCGGGCGGCGGGTGGCCGCCCAGGCCCGGCTGGTGCGATACCTGGCCCGGCAGGCCGAACGCTACGCCGACACCGTGCTGCCGGACCAGCCGTCAGGCAATGAGCCCGGCGGCGACTGGTTCGCCCGGCACGAGGCGTTGCTGCGGACGCTCGCCTGCGAAGCGTGGGGCGGGCCGGGCGCGCTGCCGGTCAGCCCGCCGCGCCGGATGCGCCGCTGGTGGCTGCGGCTCGCGGTCGCCCTGTGCACCTGGTACGCGTCCGCCGGCCGGCTCGACGACTGGGCCGCGGTGTGCCGAGCGGTGCTGAAGAGCCCGGTGGCCCGCCACACGGCCGCGGTCGCGGGCTGGGCCCACAACGAACTGGGCGCGGTGCACCGGTGGCAGGGCGACCCGCATCAGGCCGCCGTGGAACTGACCGCGGCGGTGCGGCTGCGGCACCGCCGGGGAGCCGCCCAGTCCCGGACCAACCTGGGCCTCGCGCTGCTCGACCAGGGCGACGTCGACGGCGCGCTCGACCAGCTCCAGCGGGCCCGCCAGCAACGGTCACCGAGCGACCGGGCCGGCCAGGCGCTCACCGAGCTGGGCCTGGGCGTGGCGTTCCTGGCCCGCGACGAGCCGCGGTTCGCCGGCCGGCACCTGATCCGCGCGGCGAACCAGTTCGAGGCGGTCGGCGACCGGCGGGGCTATGCCGCCGCCCTGACCAATCTCGCGCTGGCCCAGTGGTGGCTCGGTGAACGGCTGGATGCCGCGCAGGCCTGGAGCGCCGCGCTGGCCTGCCACCCGGCTGTCAACGATCGCCAGGGACATGCGGCGGCGCTGCTCAACGCCGGGGCCATCGTGGCCGCCGGGGCGGCCGCCGCCGGCCCGGCGGAGCACGGCCGCCGCCGGGCCGCGCAAGCGCAGGATCTGCTGGAGCACAGCCTGCGACTGCGCCAGGCCGAGGGCCGGCCGGTCGGCCGCACGCTGCTCTATCTCGGCGATGTCGCGCGGGCCCTCGACGACCCGGACGAGGCGCGCCGGCAGTGGGAGGCGGCCGCCGAGGCGTGCGAGAAGGCCGGCGACGCGGACGGTACGGCGGCCGCGCAGGCTCGCCTGCAGCCCTGACAGAGCGGGCCCCGACAGAGCGGGCCCCGACAGAGCAGGCCCCGACAGAGCAGGCCCCGACAGAGCAGGCCCCGACAGAGCAGGCCCCGACAGAGCAGGCCCCGACAGAGCAGGCCCCGACAGAGCAGGCCCGGCAGCGCAGGCCCGGCAGAGCAGGTGCGGCCGATCCGTCACATGCCGAGGCGCAGCGCGGTGACGCCCGCCGGGGACAGCGGCCGCCGGGTGGCCCGCACCAGGTCCTCGTGGACGACGCCGGGCAGTTGGGTGCCGAGCGCGCACAGCGCCGGATAGTGGTCCAGCACCTCGCGGTGGCTGAGCGCGCCGACCCCGATCAGCAGGCCGTTGACCGCGGACGGCGTCCGGGACAGCTCCGCGCAGAGCTCCATCCGCCAGACCGGGTCGTCGACGTGCGTGGCGAACTCCCGGGCGATCCGGTTGCTGGCCGAATACGCCTCGTCGGGCGCGGCGTGGCGTCCGGAAGGGGCCAGCACCGGTGCCATCCGGACGACGACGCCCAGGTGCAGCGCCAGCTCCGGCAGGGTGAGGACCTCGAGGCCGAACGAGCAGGTGTCGCAGAGCCGCTGGAACGTCTCGGCGTGCACGACCACCGCGGTCCGCGGGCAGTAGGCGGTCGGACTGCAGACCGTGTCCATGATGATCTCGGCGAGCCGGCCCTCGGCGTCGAAGCGGCCGATGCCGAAGTACGCCGCCGGGGTCTCCCGGTACCGGGCCAGGGCGGCGTGTTCGCTGCCGTAGCCGTCGGGGTCGATCCCGATGCGGGGTTCGCCGTGCTGTGCGCGGAGTTGGATGAGCCGGAACATCCTGTTCACTCCCGGGGGTCGTGAGGACGGTGCATCCGGGGGTACGCGTCAGGATGTCCGACGGTTCACTCCTTACGCTGGGTATAAGAAAACTGGCTCCTGGCCCGGTGATTCGTCAGGAGGAAGCAGTCAAATGTCACGGCGTGTAGTGCGTACGTCGCGGCGGTGAGCGCCAGCAGCATCCCGGCCAGCACGGCCAGCAACTGGGCGTCGAGCACCCGCCAGGCGGTGGGGAGCGCGACCATGCCGAGCACGAGCCCGGCCTCCAGGGTCGCCTCGGCGAGGCGTCGCGCGCGGTCTGGTTTCATGGGCATCACCCTGGCCGCCCGGAGGCACGCCGCGCTTCCCTCCGCAGCCGGATTGCGGCTATGACTTTTGGTAGAGGCGGCGACTTCTCGCCAACCCCGAAGCTTGCCGGGCCGGCGACCGATAATGGTCATGTCCGGCAGCTGTGGGAGGAACGAGCGGTGACCGTTGCGGCGCCGCCGGCGTGGGAGTCCATGCCGGCGCTGATGTACCACTCCGTGTCCGCCGTCGGCGGTCCGCTGGGCGATCTCGCCGTGCCCCGCGACCGCCTCGCCGAGCAACTCGGCGCCCTCGCCGCCGCCGGCTACCGCCTCGTCGGCCTCTCCGACGCGCTGGACCGGCTCGAGCGGGGCAGCACCGAGAAGCTGCTCGCGGTGACCTTCGACGACGGCTACCGCGACTTCCTCACCGAGGCCGTGCCCGTGCTGGCCGAGGCGGGCGCCGGCGCCACCCTGTACGCCTCCGTCGGGCACCTCGGCGAGCGGGCCGGCTGGCTGGGCCGCTGGGCGCCCGACTTCGGCCGGCTGCTCACCTGGGCGGAGCTCGCCGAGGTCGCCGCCGCCGGCATCGAGATCGGCAACCACAGCCTGCTGCACCACCCGCTCGACGTGCTGCCGCCCGCCGACCTGCGCGAGGAGACCCTGCGCAGCAAGGAGGAGCTGGAGCAACGGCTGCAGCGCCGGGTGCGCAGCTTCGCGTACCCGCACGGATACAACGGCGCCCGGGTCCGCGCCGCGGTGCTGGCCGCCGGGCACGACAACGCCACCGAGGTCGGCCGGCGGCTGCACCGGCCGGCCGAGCGGCGGTTCGCCGTACCCCGGTTGCAGCCCACCCCCGCGATGACCGGCGCCGACCTCGTCGCCCTGGTCGCCGGCGGCGGACCGCCGCTGGTCCCGCGGCTCAAGCGGCTCGCCCAGCCCGGCTGGCGGGCCGTGCGCCGGCTCGCCCGCGCGACCGGCCGGAACCTCACATGACGACCTCGCACCGCGCCCCGCGGCAGCTCACCCGCCGGCACGTCGTCGGCGGGCTGGCCGCGCTCGCCGCGGTCCCGGCCACCGTGCTCGCCATCCGCGCGATCGGCCGCGACGAGGCCGCGGCCGAGGCCACCACCTCGCCGGGCCGGGCCGGCGCGTCCGCCCGGCGCGCCCGGCGCGAGCGCCGCGGCGACGGTGGTCACCAAGGGCGGCGGCCCGGTGCCGTTCCAGCCGGGCAAGGTCATGCTCGGCGCCTACCTGGGCCTGGACGGCAAGTCGCTGACCCAGAGCCTCGCCCTGCGCCGGAGCCAGCTCGGCCGCGACGAGCGCATCGTGCACCTCTTCTACGACTTCGACGACACCCTGCCGTACGCCGTCGAGGGCCTGCCGGCCAAGGCCACCCCGATGGTGTCGTGGCGCGGCTGCCCGCTCACCGACATCACCTCCGGCGCGAGCGACGCCCTGATCGTCCGCGCCGCCCGCCAGCTCAAGCGGCTGGGCCGGCCGGTGCTGCTGCGCTGGGGCTGGGAGATGAACGGCGACTGGTACAAGTGGAGCGCCGCCCGCAACGACAAGGACGGCAAGGCGTACGTCGCCGCCTGGCAGCGCCTGCACCGCGTCTTCGCCGCGGAGAAGGCCACCAACGTGTCCTGGGTGTGGAGCCCGAACTGGAACTCCGCCCCGGTCGCCGACTGGAACACCTTCGCGGCGCTCTACCCCGGCGACGCGTACGTCGACTGGGTCGGCGTCTCGGGCTACAACCTGCACCGCGAGACGCCGGAAACCCTGTTCGGCGGCATCTACCGGGCGTACGCCGCCCGCAAGCCCATCATGATCACCGAGGTGGGCTCGATGGACCGCGGCGGGCGGACCAAGGCGGACTGGATCACGCTCTTCGCCAGGTGGGTCGAGGCGCACCCGGCGGTGGGCGCGGTCACCTGGTTCGACACCGACACCCACCCCGGATACGCCGAGAAGTGGCGCATCGACACCGACGCCGAGTCACTGGCCGCCTACCGGGCGATGGCGACCAGCGCCCGCTTCAGCGGCTAGCCGCCCGCGGCGGCGGGCGGCTAGCCGGCCGTTTCAGTGGCTAGCCGCTCGCCGGGGCGGGTGTGCCGACCGTTTTCGCTGCGGCTCGCCGCCCGGCGCGGCGGGTCTCCGGGCGGGTTTCCGCTCAGCGGCTGGCCACCCCGGCCCGGCCTGCTCGGTCGGCCGGCCGACCGGTTTCCGCCGTTGCTCAGCGGCTGGCTTTCTCGGCCGCCTCGATCGCGTTGCGGAACAGCATGGCCACGGTGGTCGGGCCCACGCCGCCGACCCGCGGCGTGATCGCCCCGGCCACCCGCGAGACCTCCTCGGCCACGTCCGGCAGCAGCCGCCGGCCCTCGTATCGCACGCCGGCGCCGACGACCGTCGCGCCCGGCTTGACGTGCTCGGGCTGAATGATCCCGGGCACGCCGACCGCGGAGATCAGGATCTCGGCCCGCCGGGTGTAGCGCTGCCAGTCCGGCACGCCGGTGTGCACGACCGTCACGGCGGCGTTCGCGGTCGGGCGCTTCTGCGACAGCAGCATCGCCAGCGGGCGACCGATGGTCGCGCCCCGGCCGAGGATGACCACCTCGCGGCCGGCGACCGGCACCTCGTGGTACGCCAGCAGCGCCTCGATGCCGGCCGGGGTGCACGGCCGCGCCCCGGGCAGGCCCACCGAGAGCCGCCCCAGGTTGAGCGGGTGCATGCCGTCGACGTCCTTGTCCGGGTCGACGGTCAGCAGCGCCGCGTCGTAGTCGATGTGCGCCGGCGGCGGATACTGGATCAGCAGGGCGTGCACGGTCGGGTCTGCGTTCAGCCCGTCGATCGCCCGCAGCAGATCGTCCTGCGTCGCTTCCGCGCCCAGGTGCACGTGCGGCGAGACGAAGCCCAGCTCGGCGGCCTGCCGCTGCTTGATCCGGATGTATCCGGCGCTGGCGTCGTCGTCGCCGACCAGGACGGTCGCCAGCGACGGCTGCACCCCGCCCTCACGCAGCTTCGCCGCGCGCTGCGCGACGTCGGCCAGGACCTCGTCGGCCACCGGCTTGCCGGGCAGCAGCCTTGCTTCATGCTGTTCGGACATAGCTTCCACTCCGGCGTGGGCACCCAGGCGGACGGCCCCCACGGCGAGCTCCCCGATGGTGGTCCCCATCCTCGATGCCGCCAGTCGCGTGTCCGCGTCAGTCTACGGCGCTGACGTAGAGGGTGCGGTAGGCGGTGGTGTCCCATGACCGGTAGAGGCTCACGGTCATCCGCTGCGCGCCGGGCAGGCTCAGCGTCTCGCTCCAGGTGCCGTCCCCGGTCACCGCGACGGTGCGCTTGACCGTCGCGGTCCCGGTCGGGCCGGTCACGCTGACCGTGTACGGCCCGTCGCTGGCCAGCAGGCCGGTGGCCGAGACCCGGACCGTGCGGTTCCCGGCCGCGTCGACCGGGCCCGGCGGCGTCGCCGACAGCGCGGTGACGACGGTGTCGTGAATCGCCCGCGACGTGTCGAACGACAGCCAGCTCGCCCCGGCGAGCACCCCGGCGACCATGACCAGCGGCAGGAACTGCCGGAGCAGCCGCCGGCGCCGGGCCTTCTCCCGGGCCGTGGGCCCCCGCTCGTCCTCCTCCACCAGCACCGCCGGCACGATTGACATCACCACCGTGTGGGCCTCCGCCAGACCGTGCACCGGCAGCGCGGCGGCGTTGTCGCCGGCCGGCAGCGGCCGTGCCCTGGTCTCTCCGGCCAGCCGCGCGCCGGTCTCTCCGGCTGGCCGCGTGCCGGTCTCTCTGGCCGGTCGCGCGCCGGTCTCTCCGGCTGGCCGCGTGCCGGTCTCTCTGGCCGGTCGTGCGCCGGCGCCGGGCCGCCGGCGCCGCATCAGGCGCGCGGTGGTCACGGCCGCCAGGGTCACCCCGACCGTGGCCACGGTCCAGGCGAGCCGGTCGATCCGCAGGCCCGCCAGGTGGATCACCAGCCCGGCGACGATCAGCACCCCCATGCTCAGCGCGGGGGTGAGCACGGCGCGCTCGACCGCGGTCAGCGCCCGCCCCCGGAACAGCACCCCCAGCAGGGCCATCCCGGGCAGCACGAACCCGAGCAGCAGCCCGCCGGCGATGGCCGGCGCCTGCGGGGCGAACAGGACGGCCGCACCGGCGGCGAGCGCCAGGCCGGCCACGGCGCGCGACAGCGGAGCGTTCACTGGACCCCCGTCCGGTAGATGCGCACAGTGCCGTTGTCGTAGAGCCGGTCGAACCCGGCCAGCGTGTCGAACTTGCCGAGCTGCCCGACCGTCAGCGGCGAGGTGATCTGCCCGGAGCGCGGGTCGCTCTCGAAGTACGCGCCGCTCTCCGGCAACTGGGTGCTCAGCCGCCGGTCCACCACCAGGTACGCCACGTGCACCCGCTGCACGAGATCGTCCTGGTCCAGGCCCCAGGTGTCGGCGTAGTACAGCGGGCCGACCTCGCGGACCGGGTCCTGCCGGCCGTACGTGGAGGCGAGCGACACCGAGGTCGCGTCGCCGCCCACCCGGTTGCCCGGGCCCAGCGTGGTGCGCTGCCAGTCGGCGGACGCCACCCCGTACGCGTCGACCGAGCGCTCGTACCCGCCGGCCAGGTACGGCCCGGGCAGGATCGACGCGATCGGCGGCCACCCGCCGGCCCGCGCCCCGATCATCAGCAGGGTGATCATCGCCGCGCCGGCCGCGACCCGGCTGTACAGGTTCCAGCTGCCCGGCATCATCACGTCGATGGCCGGGGCGGCGGCCCGCCACCGGTGCCCGTCGGCGTCCCGGGCCGGGATCAGCTGCACCCCGCGGACCAGCCCGATCGCGGCCAGGATGGAGATCGGGATGTAGGTGAAGGTGGACAGCCGGCCGGCGATCTCCGGGCCGTTCTGGCCCAGGAACCGCACCCCGTTGCCGGCGAAGAACACCAGCCCGCCGGCGACCGCCGCCCACCGCCACCAGTCCCGGTCCCGCCGGTGCACCATGTCCCGGGTCACCGCGAGATAGAGGACCAGCAGCCCGAGCAGGCCGGCGCCCTGCACCGCGAGCTGGCCCAGCGAGACGGGCGCGGTCGCCGAGGCCGCGTCGCTCCGGCCGGAGAAGAGCTGCGATACGGTACGCCGGACCTGGTCGACCGGCTCCTCGAGGTAGCCGAGCACGTCGGTGGCGACCAGCAGGATCCACCCGGCCACCACCACGGCGGCGGTCGCGGGCATGACCAGCGCCGACCACCGGCGCGGCCGGTCGACGACCAGCTCAGCGATCGCCAGCAGCAGCAGGGTCGCGACCAGCGCCAGCGCGGTCACGTGGTGGCTGACGGTGGTCAGCGCCATCGCCGCCACGGCCAGCACCATGAGCGCGCGGCCGCCCTCGGCCCGCCACCGGCGCACCGCCCAGATCGTCAGCATGAAGAACGGCAGGGCGGCGGTCTGGTACAGGAACATCGAGTTGAAGAAGAGGTAGTGCAGCGCGGTCGCGTAGGTGACACAGGCGACGCCGGCGACGGCGGGGGAGTTGCTGGCCCGCAGCACCACCGCGAAGAGCACGCCCACGAAGACGAGGTGTGCGACCCCGGCGACGATGACCCCGGCGGCCGTCACGGGCAGCCCGGTCATCTCCGCGACGGCGGCCCCCAGCTCGGCCAGGCCGGGGAAGTGCTCGGCCGGTGGCAGCGCCGGGTTGGGCCGGAACAGCTCCCCGGACTGCACGATGACGGTCGTGGCCAGCCAGTGCTGTAACTCGTCGGGGAACCGGAACTGGTCCGGGCTGTACATCCACTTCAGCAGATACTGGTGCAGGGCGAGCCCCATGACCAGCACGAACGACTCGGCGACCCCGGCCATCCGGCGGCTGAGCAACCGCACGACGACGGGCGTGAAGACCACGACCTGCCCCACCCAGTACGCGAACTGGGCGTTGCCGGTGCTCACCCGCCCGCCGGCGTAGGCCAGCGCGACCATGAGCACGCCCAGGGCGGAGATCGCCAGCACCGAGGGCGCATGGCCCAGATCGAGTGGCTCACGGCGGGCGCGGGCCGGCTTGGGCCTGCGAGCCGGATCGGACGGGGCGGCGGCGTGGGTCAGCTGACCGTCCCGCAGGCCGGGCACGACAGGAATGACGGCGGTGGCGACCTCGGTGGGCGGCGCCACGGTGGCGGCCGTGATCACGGGGATCACCACGGTGTCGTCGTGCGCCCGGGCCAGGATCACGACGGTGTCCTCGGCGGAATCCGGTGCCGCGGCCCGCGCTGCCGGGACCTCCCGCTCGGCGGGCTCCGCCGCGGTCGTCTCGGGAAGGACCAGAACGACCGTGTCCTCGGCCGCCGGCTCGACGCGCAGGACGACCGTGTCGTCGAGGCCCGGACCGTCGTCCGCCGCTGCGGAGCCGGTCTCACCCTCGGCTTCAGGTTGAGTTTCGCGCTCGGCGGCGGGCTCAACCTCAACGTCAGCTTGAGACTCTTGGTCGGGCCCGGTGTCGGCGCTATCGCCCCCGACCTGCTCGATGTCCGTTTCCCGGACGATCCCGTCGCCGGTCGCGGTCGCTACCGTGAGCTCGTCCTCCGGCCCCGCGTCAAGGGCGACCGTGGCCTCGGAACGGGCATCCTCGTCTGCCTCCGCCTTTGGCGTGGCTTCCGCTCCGGGCTCCGCGTCGGGCTCCGCTTCGGGCTTGGGCTCGGGCTCGACGGTCGCCTCGGGCTTGCTCGCCCGCTTGGTCTCGGGCTCGATCGCGGCTTCGGCTGTCTGCATGGTCGCCGTTCCGGCGGCCGCCTCGGCTTCCGGCCCGGCTCCTGCCCCCGCGTCCGTCTCGGCTTTTGCCCCGGCTTCCGGCCTGGCGTCTGCCCCAGCGTCTCTCTCGGCTTCCGGCCCGGCTCCTAGCCCAGCGTCTGTCTCGGCTTCTGCCGTGGCGTCCGGCTCGGTCTCTGCGTTGGCGTTCGCCACGGTGAGACCGTCGTTGGTGCTGTCGGTTTGGCCTGGGATCGTCTCGGCGGAGGCGTTTGTGGGTTGTTTCGGGTCGTTCGGGTCGTTGGCTCCGGGTTTCTCGACAGACTCGGCTGCTGCGCTTGTCTCTGCGTTGGCGTTCGCCACGGTGAGACCGTCGGTGGTGCTGTCGGTCTGGGCTGGGATCGTCTCGGCGGAGGCGTCCGTGGGTTGTTCCGGGTCGTCCGGGTCGTTGGCTCCGGGCTCCTCGACAGCCTCGGCTTCCGGTTCGTCGGCCGGTTCGTCGGCCGGGCCGTCGGTGCTCGCCGTCTCCGGGACCGCGTCGTCGTCGGTGCCGGGCGGCCCACTCTCGGCTGGAGCCGGCGCTGGTACAGCGACCGGGATCACGACCTTGGGCACACCCGACGTGGTCTGGATGTCCACGGCTGCCGGTCCGGACGCGCCGGCCCCGAGCGGCGCTGCCGGGCGTACCCGATCCGGCCCGCGTGGTGGCCGCGTCTCCCCGCCTTGCCGGTCCCGCCGGTCCGGAGCCGCCCGGTCCTGGGTCGGCCGGTCCTGGGTCGGCAGGTCTTGGGTCGGCCGGTCCTGGGCGGGCCGGTTGGTCATCCGGGCCGGCTCGGGCGAGCGCTGGTCGGCTGCGCGCTGGTCCGCCATGACGTGGGCCTCCGCGGCGTCGGGGGACTCGGACTGCTGGATCGAGGTCATCGGTGCGGCCCGGCGCAGCACCGGCCCGCCGCCCGGTTTGTCGGGCTCGGGGGAGGGACGCGAGGTCAGCATGCGACGGCCACCCCGGTCGGTCGAGCCGGGGTGGCGCGCGCGTTTCCGGCCGGTCGCCACATCCGCTTCCTCCTGAGGCGAGAATGCCCGGTGCGGGGGGAAGTTTCCGGTGAACGGCCGAGTCGGCACGATCAGTGGCCGCTCCGGGCCCTATGCGATCGCTGAAAGGGGTCTGATCCTGATTGCGACTGATTTCATAGGATTCGTTCCGACGGCGTTACCCTCGGCCTTCGCCGACAAACCTCGGCCGAGGGCACCGCGTCGAGATCTTGACAGCCGGCGGCCCAACGCCTCTCCTGGAAGAGGTCACTTGGCCCGGGCTGCCCGCCGGCCCTTCAGGTACGCGAGCGGGCCCGCCAGCATGCCCCGGCGGTTCGCCGTCAGCAGGTCCCGGGGGAAGTCCTCGCGCAGCGTCGAGACCCGCAGGCTGTCCTTGCTGGTCAGGTCGCGCAGCGCGGCCGGCACCAGCTTGAGCAGGGGCCAGAGCAGGCCGGGCCGCTTCAGCAGCAGGCTGGTGTAGGCGGCGGTCAGCCCGGCGCCGTAGCCCACCATCTGCTTGTGCAGGCCCTCGAGGTCGCGCCGGTGGTAGTGGTGGGTGACCGCGGTGGGCTGGTAGACGATGGTGCCGCCGCCGATCAGGACCTGGGTGAACGCCAGGGTGTCCTCGGAGCCCATCGCCGGGGTGCCGGCGCCCAGCGCGGTGTCCCAGCCGCCGATGCGCTCGATGACGCCCGGCCGGAAGGTCATGTTCGCGCCCGTACCGAACGGCGGCAGCGGGTACAGCGGGCTCTGGATGTGCGCGGTCGCCGGGCTGAACACGTCCGGCCGGAAGCCGCGGCCCTTGCTGTGCCCGCCGAACTGCTCGAACCACAGCTGCGCCTGGGTCTCCAGCTCGGCCGGGACGATCACGCCGGAGACCACGTCGGCCTCCGGGTGCTCGGCCAGCGCGCGGGCCACCTCGGCCAGCCAGTGCACGTCGGCGTATTCGTCGTCGTCGATCCAGGCCAGGATCTCGCCCGGCGCCGCCGCCACCGCCGCGTTGCGGGCGAACGACAGCCCGGCGCGCGGCTCCCGCAGGTACTGGATCGGGCCGCGGCGGGCCGCGGCGCGGACCACCTCGGCGGTCGCGTCGGTGACCGGCGCGTTGTCGACGACCAGGATCCGGAAGTCCGGGTAGGCCTGCGCGAGCAGGCTGTCCAGGCACCGGGCCAGCGCGCCGGGCCGTTCCCGGGTGCAGATCACGACGGTGATCCGCGGCGCGTCGGCGAGCACCTCGCGGCGGCGGGCCAGGAACGCCGGCTCGGTCACCGGCGTGATGCCGTCGATCGGCAGCGCGGACAGCGCCAGCGCGGCGAGCCGGGGCGCCAGCGTGGTGCCGAGCTCGGCGCTGATCGCGGCCGCCAGCTCGGCGGGCCGCAGACCCTGCTCCGGTACGTCGGCCAGCACGGTGCCGAGGGGCTCGGTGAAGAGCCGGACCAGCACCCAGGCCTGCAGGACGCGGCGCCCGTCCGGGCCGACTCCGGCGACGGCCGGCAGCGGGTCGGACAGTTCCAGGTCGAGCACCGCGGCGGGCAGCACCTCGCCGCTGGGCGCGAACGCGGGCGCGGTGATCAGCTCGTCGGTGCGCTGGGCGGGCACCCAGACCTTGCCGTTCACGCCGGCGCCGTTCAATCCGGCGGTCATCGGGCCGCTCCGACCGTGACGGTGCGGCGCGCGGCCACCGTCTCGACGACCCCGCCGACCCCGGCGGCGGCGACGCCGGCGAGCACTCCGCCGGCCTTGAGCGCGTGGTGAGCGCCGCGGCCGCGGGTGGCGGCGGCGAGGTTGCGGAACACCGCCCTCGGCAGCGAGCGCAGGTAGTCACGCTCCGAGCCGAGGCTCGCCGGGCCGTCGAGCAGGCCGGCCATGGCGACCTTGCCGCGTCCCTCGGCGTAGCAGCGGCGCAGGAAGAAGCCGAAGGTGGCGCTGCTGGCCGGCACCTCGTGGCGGATCACCGCGCCGGGCACGTACATCCAGTGGCCGCCGGCCAGCGCGCTCATCCGCAGGCACAGCTCGGTGTCCTCGGGCCGGTTCTGCTTGCCGAGCTTGCCGAACCCGGTCCGGAAGCCGCCGACGGACAGGAAGGTGTGCCGCCGCACGATCATGCTGGCCGACCACACGTTGCGGATCGGCGCGGTGGTCGTCGGCATCCCGGCGTACGAGCCGCCGACCGCCCAGAGGAATTCCTCCGGCATCCAGTTCGGCTTCGCGCCCGCCCAGGCCGGGTTGATGCCGCCGCCGGCGCCGACCGCCGCCGGGTCCGCCACCAGCGGCTCGACCAGGTACTCCAGCCACTCGGGGCAGGCCACCGTGTCGTCGTCGAGGAACGCGATCAGCGAGGTGCTGGTGTGGAACGCGCCGGTGTTGCGGTTGCCCGACACACCCTGGGCGTACAGGTTCTCCAGGACGGTCACGCCGGGCAGGTCCCGCCGGGCCCGGCGGAACAGCGCCGGGTTGTGGTCGACGACGATGACGATCTCGGCGGGGGCGTAGGTCTGCGACCTGGCCGAGGCGACGGTCCGGACCAGGGCGTCCCAGCGCTGCTCGCTGTGGGTCGGGATGACGATGCTGACGGCGGGACGGGGGGTGGATTCCACGCGGATGCTCCTCGAACGGTGGGGGGACCGGGACTGCCGAGCGGGAGAGCTCAGTCCTCGCGGGTGGCACGGGCCGGCAGGGCCCCGACGTCTTCGGTACGGCGGCTGCCGCCGTCCTCGCGGCGCAGGCCGCCGCGGTTGAGCTGCGCGAGGTGCTGGCGGCGCTCGCCGGCGGGGGCGGCCGGCCGGTTGACGACCTTGTTCAGCGCGTGCACCTGCGGGGTGGCCGCCGGGGTGGCCGCGGGGCGCTGGTGCACGACGACACCGTTGGTGCGGCTGCCGCTGCGCCGCTGACGGCGCATCCGGCCGTACTCGCTGAAGATGGTGCGCAGCACCCGGAAGCCGTCCCGGAAGGTGTTGAGGTTGCTCTGGCCGTGGATCCGGGCGTGCTCGACGCTGCCGACCTCGCCGACCCTCATGCCGTCGGCCGCGGCCCGGATGTTGATCATCGTCTCGATCTCGAACCCGTCGCCCCAGAGCTTGCTGCCGTCGCTGGGCCGCGGCAGGGCCGGGTCCGGCAGGGCCAGGGTCGGTACGACCCGGCGCCAGAAGGCGTTGTAGCCGTAGCAGAGGTCGGTGAAGCGGGTCCCGAACAGGACGTTCACCACCAGGTTGAGGCCGTCGTTGCCGAGCTTGCGCAGCGGGGTGATGTCGTGGCTGTGCCCGCCCTTGTCGAAGCGCGAGCCCTTGACGAAGTCGGCGCCGGCGATGAGCTCGGCGACGAAGCTGGGGATCTCGGCCGGGTCGGTCGAGCCGTCCGCGTCGATCATCACGATGATGTCGCCGGTGCAGGCCGCGAAGCCGCAGGCCAGGGCGTTGCCCTTGCCGGTACGGGTCTGCTGCACGATCACCACGTCGGGGCGCAGTTCGCGGGCCACGGCGACGGTGCGGTCGCGGGATCCGCCGTCGACCACGATCACCTCGGTGATGCCGTCGGGCAGTTTGGCGAACACGTGCGGCAGGTTCCGCTCTTCGTTCAGGGTCGGAATCACGACGCTTACGGTCGGTGACAAATTCCCATTACCCGGCGTGTTGCCGGAGCCTGTGAAAAGCTGCATGTCGGTCCCTTCGGGGCGGGCACGTGCGACGAATTCGGCGGTTTCCGGGGCTAGAAACCCATGTCGCTCGCTTCTGGCGCCAAATCTACCAACACGCTACGTAGCGTCAACTCACCAAAAGGCCAGGGTGGCGATGCCCATGCGGTGTCCCCGGCAAGGCGAATGACCAGGGAATATTCACTCCGGCCCCAGGAGTGCTCACCGGCCTCAGCCGTTACACATAGTAACGGACAGCGAGGTGCCGCAGCCTAGATAAGGGCCTTCTGGGTCATTCCGGCCGATCGGGTGGGTGTCATGTAGCGAATGGGGCATAGTCCAAATGTCGGATAACTCCGAGTGACATGCATCACTCACAGTAGTGTCACTGAGCGTAATTCTTTGGTTGCGAGTGGGTTAGATCTGCCGCCGCGCCGCGCCCGGGGCCGTCGATGGCTAGGTTGTCACCGTGACCATTCCGCCGGCCCTGCGCCTGTCCGCGCGGTCGTCGACACCGTGGGTGAGCCCATGACGACGACCGAAGCGGTGTGTATCTGCGGCCATCAGCGCTCCGCCCACGAGCATCACCGGGCCGGCACCGAATGCACCTTCTGCGGACCCGCGGTCTGCCCCCGCTACCGCCGGCGCCGCTGGTGGCACCGGCGCGCCTGACCGCCCGGGTGGGTGTGGCGGCTGTCCAGCGTGTGGACACCGGGTCGCGAAAACCTACCGCGCCTGTAGGCTGACTTCTCTTTCGCTGGGCGCCGCGGTGGCGTCGCCGCACCGTACGAGGAGGTTGCCCGCATGCCGCTCCCGGACTTCCTGATCGCCGGCGTCCCGAAGGCGGGCACCACGGCCCTGCACGCCGCCCTGGTCCGGCACCCGCAGCTGTATCTGTCGAGGGTGAAGGAGCCGAAGTTCTTCCTCTCCGACGGCCCGCCACCCACCTCCGGCGGCCCCGGCGACGTGCAGACCTACCAGGAGCACGTGTGGCGCCGCGCCGACTACGAGGCGCTGTTCACCCCGGCGCCGCCCGGCGCGGTGCGGGGCGAGGCGACCCCCTTCTACCTGTACGACCTCGCCGCCCACGACCGCATCCACGCCCTGATCCCGGAGGCGAGACTGGTCGTGCTGCTGCGCGACCCGGTGGACCGGGCGCACTCCAACTGGACCCATCTGTGGAACGCGGGCCTGGAGCCCGAGGCCGACTTCCTCACCGCCTGCCTGGCCGAGGAGCAGCGCCGGGCGGACGGTTGGGCCGACTTCTGGCACTACGTCGGCCTCGGCCGCTACGGCCGCCAGGTGCAGCACCTCTACCAGGTCTTCCCCCGCGAGCAGGTGCTGCTGCTGCGCTATCGCGAGCTCAAGGACGCCCCCGCGGCCACCCTCGACCGGGTCTGCGACTTCCTCGGCGTGCGGGCCGGCGTGCTGCGCGAGATCCCCCGGGAGAACGTGAACCGGCACGTCGTGGAGGACAACGGCGTCAACCGGGTGCTGCGTGGGCTGCTGCGCGCCGGCGGGCAGTTCGGCCACCGGTTCCCCGTACCGTTGCGCCTGGCCGCCCGCGGCCCGATCCTGACCGCGCTGCACCGCAAGACCGGCGCCCGGCCGGTGACCACCCCGCGGGAGCGCGCCGCGCTGCTGCCGCTGTTCGCCGACGACATCGCGTTGCTGCAGGACGTGACGGGGGAGCGCTACGACGACTGGCTCTCGGTGGACCGACACGCCACTGCCGCGTGACTCACCGGTAATCCTCGTCTTCCCCTACTCTTCGCTGTGCCGCTGACGCCACGAAACGGAGCCGTCTTGTCCATCGGAACTCACGCACTCCCGTTGCCACGCTGGGAAGATGCCACGGTGGTGGTCGAGCCGCCCGGTGCCGAGCCGGGGGCGTGGGCGGGTGCGCCGTCCTCGATCGTGGCGGACGGCGAGGTCTACCTCGCCTACCGGTTGCGGCTGCCGATCGGCGCGGGCCGGGGCATCGCCAACGTCGTGGCCCGCTCGGCCGACGGCCTGCACTTCACCGTGGTGGCCGAGGTGGGCAAGGACGCCTTCGGCGCGGAGTCGCTGGAACGGCCGGCGCTGGTCCGCACGCCGCAGGGCCGCTGGCGGCTCTACGTCTCCGCCGCCACCCCGGGCACCAAGCACTGGCGCGTCGATCTGCTGGAGGCCGACACCCCCGAGGGGCTGGCCACCGCCAAGCCGCGCACCGTGCTCGCCGGCGACGACACCATCGGCGTCAAGGACCCGGTGCTGCACCACGACGAGCACGGCTGGCACCTCTGGGCGTCGGTGCACCCCCTCGAATCGTGGGACGACGCCGACCGGATGACCACCGAGTACGCGACCAGCCCCGACGGCGTGCACTGGAGCTGGCGCGGCACGGCGCTCGCCGGCCGGCCGGGCCGGTGGGACGCCCGCGGCGTGCGGGTCTCGTCGGTGGTGGTCGACGGCGACTCCATCGTGGCCGCCTACGACGGCCGGGCGACAGCGGGGGAGAACTGGGAGGAGCGCACCGGCACCGCCCGCGGTGTGCGCCTGCCGGACGGCAGCTTCGGCCCGCTGACCGCGGAGGACGGCGAGCCCGTCGGCAGCCCACACGCTCCGAACGGGCTGCGCTACCTGAGCATGGTCACCATGCCGGACGGCCGGCAGCGCCTCTACTACGAGGCCACCCGCTCGGACGGCGCCCACGACCTGCGCACGGAGCTCGCCTACTGAGCTCGCCTACTGAGCTCGCCTACTGAGCTCGCCTACTGAGCTCGCCTACTGAGCTCGCCTACTGAGCTCGCCTACTGAGCTCGCCTACTGAGCTCGCCTACTGAGCTCGCCTACTGAGCTCGCCTACTGAGCTCGCCTACTGAGCTCGCCTACTGAGCTCGCCTGCCGAGCGTGTGAGAGCGGCGTCACGATGGCCGGGCCCGGCTCGGCAGCCATGATCGACCTGCCCTAGCGTCGATCTTCATAACGCCCGGTCCTCGGGGCCCGCCACCATCAACGGCGGATCTGTACCGAGAGACCGTTCATGGCGGAGCCCGTCCCACGAGGATGCGCTCCGCCATGTCTGTCCCTACTCGCTGCCCGCGCCGCCGAGTTCCTCGAACACGGTGACCTGGAGGCCTCCCGGAGCGTCCAGACGGGAGTTGAGCGACCCCCACGGGGTGCGGGTGGGCGGGGCGAGCAGATCGGCCCCCGCTTCAACGAGGTGATCCGTGACCTGCTGGGCGTCGGTGACCTCGAAGGCCACCCGCAGCCTCGGGCTGACCCGCCGGCCCACCTCCACGCGGTCGATCATGTCCACCTGCTCCGGGCTGGAGATCTCCAGCGTCGCGCGGCCGACGTCGAGAATCGTGACGCGCTCATCGCCGTCCCCGTGGAGCTGAAATTCCTCGGCGGCGCCCAGGACGTCGCGGTAGAACCGCACCGCGTCCTCGTAGTCACCGGCCTCGACGACCAGACGCATCTGCAGGACGCGGCGGGAGGATGCCATGACAGTTCCCTTCTCGCTTCGAGGGTTCGGATAAAACCAGCCTGCGACACCAACAGCGATGCCTCCCCCGCAGGCTAAACTGGCGGCGGCTGCCAGGAAGCCACCGGTCCGCGGGAATGGGCTCAGCCCACCTGGGGTGTGCGGCATGGCCACCATCGTTCTCCTTTCGGCCTGACGGAGCGGACCGCAGGCAGACGAGAGGAGATCGTCGTGCCGACCCTGGACATGCCTGACCGTCCCGACCTCGACAGCTTCCGCCGGCAGGCCCGTTCCCTGCAGCGGGACATCCGGGCGGGCGACGCCGGCGCGGTGGCGCGGCTGGCCCACCACCATCCCGGTGGGGTGCCCGACGACCTCAGCGGCCTGCCGCTGGCCGCCGCGCAGTTGGTCGTCGCCCGCGAGTACGGGTTCGCGAGCTGGCCGCGGCTCCGGCGATACCTCGCAACGGTGGCCGAGCACGGCTGGGTAACCGGGCTCGGTGCGGTTTCGGCGGCCGACCCCGCGGACGAGTTCTGCCGCCTCGCCTGCCTGACGTACGGTCGCGAGGACGGGCCGGCGCGCTGGGCCGAGGCCCGGCGACTGATCGCCGAGCATCCCGAGCTGACCACGGAGCACATCTGGGCCGCCGCGGCGGCCGCCCGGCCGGACGATGTCGATCGGCTGCTCGCCGCGCGGCCGCGGCGGGCGGCCGAGCGAGGCGGCCCGTTCCGCTGGCGGCCCCTGTTCTACCTGGTCTACTCACGTCTCGACCCTGCCGTGCCGGCCGAGCGGGTGCTCGCGGTCGCCCAGCGACTGCTCGCCGCCGGCGCCGACGCGAACGAGGGCTACCTCTTCGATGCCCTGGCACCACCGTTCACCCTGCTGACCGGGGTGTTCGGCCTGGGCGAGCTGGGCCTGCGGCGCCAGCCCCGGCACCCGCACTGGCAGGCGCTGGGCCGGCTGCTGCTCGACGCCGGTGCCGATCCCAACGACGCACAGACCCTGTACAACAGGATGTTCACGCCGGATGACACGCATCTGGAGCTGCTCTTCGCATACGGTCTCGGCGCCGGCGACGGCGGCCCGTGGCAGGCCCGGATCCCCGGCCTGGACACCCCCGCGCGGATGCTGCGGACCCAGCTGCGTTGGGCGGTCGAGCACCACCAACCCGACCGGGTACGGCTGCTGGTGGAGCACGGCGTCGACTTCCGCTCACCGTTCGAGGGGCGCGGTCCCGCGTGGGCCGCCGGCGACGGCCGGACACCGGTCGAGCTGGCCCAGCTCACCGG
Source organism: Actinoplanes sp. ATCC 53533 (assembly GCF_003947245.1). NCBI lineage: Bacteria > Bacillati > Actinomycetota > Actinomycetes > Micromonosporales > Micromonosporaceae > Actinoplanes > Actinoplanes sp. ATCC 53533. The sequence continues at coordinate 25,576 of NZ_QHHV01000108.1, forward strand.
CGACACCGAGATCGCCGGCTACCTCATCGCCGAGGGCGCCACACCGCCCGGTCCCGACCCGGTGCGGGAGCTGATCGCCGCGGCGTTCCGTGCCGACCGTGCCGCCCTGGACCGCATTCGCGCCGACCATCCCGGCGCCGTGGCGCAGGCCCGCCACACCCGCGCCGGGCTCATGGTGTGGGCCGCGACCCAGGCGCCGATCGAAACTGTCACGCTGCTGGCGGAGCTCGGCTTCGACGTCAACGCGTACGGACGCGGCGACGCGCCGGTCGAAGAGCCCTGGGAGACCGCGCTGCATCACAGCGCCGGGAACGGCAACCTCGCGCTGACCCGCCTGCTCCTCGACCTGGGCGCCGATCCCAACCTGTGCGACCAGCGCTTCGGCGCGACTCCGCTGGGCTGGGCCAGGCACCTCCACCAGATGGCGACCGCCGCGCTGCTCGAACCCGTCACGGCAAATCCGGCAAGCGACCACTGACCTGGTCGAACGCCGCCTCGACCGGAGCCGCCGGTCGACATCCCGGGCCCCTCGGCGAGCAGCCGGATCCGGCACAGCGATCTTGTAGCGCCAAGGCCGCCGGGCCGGCATGCTCGCCCCGCCCGCGCCCCCCATGCGCAGAGTCATCAGGGCTGCCCGCCGATGACAACGGGTCGCGATCCCCGCGCGCCCGGCGCGATATAACCGACCCGCACCCGAGAATGCACACAGCGTGACGACTTTGAAGGTGATTCACGCCACTGTGGCCGGGCGGGCGCGGGTGCCGGCTGCCCGTATCGGCCGGCCGGGGCCGCGGCGGCCGGGTTTCGGGCGTCCGTCCCGGGGTCGCCCGTCCCTGCTCTCGTGCCCGAAACCGCCGAGGCGCGAGGGGTCTGGAGCGGTGGGTGGGATTCGACCTCGCTTGATCGGGTGGGCCGGGGTGGCCGCTCGGTCATCGGCACCCTGGCTCGGTGGTCAGTTGACCCTCCGTAGCACTGGGCTACATTTATGGACAGAAGCCAACGAGTCCGGCGCATCTAATAAAAGCCACAAAAGCCTCTACTTGCTCCGCCTCGACCCGCTTACCGCGACCACAACCACCACGAGGCGTGACGATGTGAGATCACTCAGGGTGATAGCCCGCTAGCCCTAACCGCCCGGCCGGTCGCGGCCCCCGCACGGCTCCCGCTCCCGTTTCCCCGCTCCCGGAAGGCACCGACATGCTGGATTTCAAGGATCTCGCCCCGACCATCCACCGCCAGCGCATGGTGGTCGAGGGATACCCGACGTTCGTGATCACCGACGAGCACATCAAGGACTATCTGAAGAAGCTCTCCGACGTGACCGACATGATCACGATCATCGAGCCGGTCACCCACGTCAGCGACCTGTACGGCTGGGCCGGCTGGATCCACTGGGAGACCTCCGGCGCGCACTTCTACTCGTGGGAGCGCCCGATCTCGTTCTTCAGCGTCGACATCTACACCTGCAAGGCGTTCGACCCGAAGACGGTCCTCGACTTCACCAAGGAGTACTTCCGGACCACCGAGATCGTCGCCAAGGAGTTCTGAGCATGATCGCCGCAAGGACCGCGCGCTACGACCTCGAGCCCGCCGCCGTGCTCCGCAGCACCGCGGACTTCCTGGCCGCGCACCCCGGGGGCGGCCGGTTCGTCACGGCGGTGGTCGGGCCCGACAGCGCCCTGGCCGCGGTCGGCCGTGCTCTGGAACGGCAGGTGTTCGAGGCGGCGTTCGGCAACGACGCCGCGGTGATGGCCGCCGAGTACGGCCCGTACGAGGAACGCAGTTTGTTCTTCGTGGTGATCGACCGCAAGCGCGGCGTGCCGGCCGGGGTGGCCCGGATGATCGAGAGCCGGGGCGCGGGCGTCAAGACCGTCGACGACGCCCCGCCGCACATCGGCGCCGACGTCGCCACCATTCTGGCCGCGCACGGCATGACCGGCGAGAAGGTCTGGGACTGCGCGACCCTAGCGGTCCTGCCGCAGTACCGCGGCGGCCGGTCGTCGCTGCTGGTCAGCACCATGATCTACCGGACCTTCCTGGTCATGGGCCGGCGCCACGGCGTACGCCACGCGGTGTCGATGCTCGACCGGGGCGCCTACCGCAACCTCGGGCTGGTCGGGGTGCCGATGCGGACGCTGGCGGACTCCGGGCCGTTCGAATATCTCGGCTCGGCGGAGAACCGCGCCGTCCACATGGACTTCCCGGCCATCGAGGGCGCCGTGCGCGAGCAGGCCACCCGGATGCGCCGGGCCGCCCGGCCCGGCCTCGCCGCGCTCCGCCGCGACGGCCTGCGCAAACTGCTCACCCGCCGGGTCGCGGCCGAGGTCTCTCTGCGCATCGGTACGGGCAAGGACGTCGACGACCACATCGTCGTCGTGCCGGGCGAGCAGGGCATGTTCGACCTCGGCCCGACCGGCTGACGATCAGCGAACCCCTGGTAAGCGGGCCCCGATCAGCGGATCCCGATCGGTGGCGCCCGGACGGCGGGGGCGTTTGGCCGGGTCGCGGCGCGGGTAACTGGCCTGCGACCACGGCGGGGGTGACGTCGGGGCGTGGAACAGGGGGCGGCAATGCGGGTGCTGGGCGGGCGGTATCAGCTCGAGCAGCGCATCGGCGTCGGTGGCATGTCCGAGGTGTGGCGGGGTCACGACCGGGTGCTGGACCGGCCGGTCGCGGTGAAGATCATGGCGCCCGCGGTCGAGGGGACCCTGGGCGAGAGCGGCGTCGACCAGGTGCGGACGGAGGCACGGTCCGCCGCCCGGCTCGCGCATCCGAACGTCGCCGGGGTGCACGATTTCGGCACCTCGCCGTCGCCGGGGCGCGACGTGCCGTACATCGTGATGGAGCTCGTGGACGGGCGGACGCTGAGCGCGCACCTGGACGCCGGCCTCTTCGACTGGCGGATCGCCGTTCGGGTCTGCGCCGAGGTCGCGGCCGCCCTCGCCGCCGCGCACGCCGAGCAGGTCGTGCACCGCGACATCAAGCCGGCGAACATCATGCTGACCCCGGCCGGCGCCAAGGTCCTCGACTTCGGCATCGCCGCGGCGGTCGGCAGCCGTGACCCCGACCCCGACGGCCCGGTCATGGGCACGCCGGCCTACGTTGCCCCGGAACGCTTCGAGGGGCTGCCCGCGACCCCGGCCTCCGACATGTACTCCCTCGGCGTCCTGCTCTACCACTGCCTGTCGGGGCGGCTGCCGTGGCAGGCACCGAGCCACGCCGAGCTGGTGGCGGCCCAGCGCCACCAGGACCCCGAGCCGCTGCCGGCCATCGACGGCATGGCGCCGGAGGTGCTCGACCTCTGCTCGCGCTGCCTGCACCGCGATCCGGCCGAGCGGCCCACCGCCCTGGTCGCGGCCCTGCTCCTGGCCGAGGCCGTGGACGCCCGGGTGTACGTGCCGCTGGTGGACATGAGCGCGGTGTTGCCCCGGCCGTCGCGGGTGTCGGCCTGGGACGAGCGCGCCGCCGAGGCCCCGACGGACATGGCGCTGGCGGCCGCGCCGGAGCCGGACCTGAGCTACCTCGGGGACGCCCCCGGGCGTCACCGCGCCGGCTGAGCTAGCGTGCCGCCAGCCAGCGGGGATAGCTGAAGCGGGTGACAGTGAGCTCGGGGTGCGCCAGCACGTGCCGGGCGAAGCGGGCCCGGTCGTCGTCCAGCTCCGCGATCCGCTCGGCCGGCGCGACGTGCCGCAGCAGGCCGGCGTACATCCAGTCCTTGCACCGGTACGGCCGCCGCAGCGCCGCCACGATCAGGTCCGCGATGTCGGGCTCCTGCTCCGCCGGCACCCCGCGCCGGGTGAGGTCCCGCAGCACCGCCCCCTTGGTGGTCCACGGCGAGCAGAACCACGATGCCCTCAGCTCCGGCAGGAAGCGTTCCTCCCAGCGCAGGTAGAGCACCGCGTACGGCGCGTAGTGCGCCCGGACCACCGGATCCTCGGCCTGGCAGCAGGCGCTGACCAGCCCGGAAAGCGTCTGGTCGAGCCGGCGCTGGTAGGCGTTCTCGGCGGCCCGGTTCCAGCCCTCTCGGGACCAGATCTCGTTGGCCCGTCGCCGGGCCGCGGTCGCCTCGGCGCGCAGTGCCTCGTGCCGGGCCAGCGCGGCCGCGCGCCGGGCGTGGTCGGGCGACACCAGGTCGAAGACCCATGGCTGGTCGTCGGGGAGCGCGCGCACCGCCGCAGCATGCCAGGTGCGGACCCGTGCCGCCCAGCGGGAGCGCCCCGCTGGGCGGCACGGGAGATGCTCAGCCGCTGCGCGGGACCACCACCACGGGTCGCCGGGCCCGGCGCACCAGCCGGGCCGACACCCCGCCGAGCAGCACCCGCCGCGCCGGCCCGTACCCGCGCGAGCCGCAGAAGAGCACGTCGACGTCGTCCAGGTCGGCGAGCGACTCGACGACGTCGCCGATGCGGATCTCCCAGTCCGCGGCGACGCCACTGACCGATTCCACCGCCCGGCTCAGCGACAACTCGTAGGTCTCCCGGGCCGTGTCCAGGAACGCGTGCTCGGCGTCCGGGCCGACCAGGAACGGCAGGGAGGCGTCCGTCTCCGCGACGACGGTGTAGAGCCGCAGCGGGCTGCCCGTGCGCGCCGCCAGCCGGGCCGCCATCGCCAGCGCGGCCCGGCCGTCCGGGGTGTCCACGTACGCGACGCCGATGCGGCCCAGCGTGCCCGGCGGGGTCTCCATCGCGGCCGGGGCGACCGCCACCGGGCAGACGCTGCCGGCCAGCAGCCGCTCGGCGGTGCTGCCGGCGAACAGCCGGTGTTTGGGCCCGGCCCGGCCCGAGCCGACCACGATCGCCTCCGCCGCCGTCTCCTCGGCGAGGTCGTGCAGGCCGTGCGCGGCGGACGTCGACGCGACGATCCGGTAGCTGACGTCCTCGCCGTTGCCGGCGAGGATCGCCCGGGCCTGGTCCAGCACCGCCTCGGCGGCCCGGTGCCGGTCGGCCACCCACTCGGCGTCCACCCGGCCCGACCCGAGCGCGGACGGCGCCGGGTGCACCACGGCCACCACCAGCGGGGCGTCCAGCGTCATCGCCGCCCACCGGCCGAACACCAGGGCGTCCTCGGCGGACGGCCCGCCGTCCACGCCGACGATCACCGGGGCGTTCATCGGGGATCCCCGGGCGGCGTCTCCGGCGTGGTGTCGCGGGCCCAGCTCGGGGTGCCACCCTCGCCGGGGGTGCGCAGCCGGGAGTGGCGGTAGCCGTACAGGAAGTAGATGGCCAGGCCCAGGGCCAGCCAGGCCACGAACCGGATCCAGGTGCTCAGCGGCAGGTCCGACATCAGGTAGACGGCGAACAGCACGCCGAGGACCGGCAGCACCGGCGACCACGGCACCCGGTACGGCCGGGGCATCTCGGGCCGGGTCCGGCGCAGAATGATCACGCCGACGTTGACCAGCACGAACGCGAACAGCGTGCCGATGTTGACCAGCTTGACGATCTCGGAGAGCGGCACCAGCGCGGCGAGGACGGAGATGAGCACACCGAGGATGACGGTGAGCACGGCCGGGGTGCCGTACCGCTGGTTGACCACGGCCAGGCGCTGCGGCAGCAGGCCGTCGCGGCACATGGCGAAGAAGATGCGCGTCTGGCCGTACAGGATGACCAGCACGACGCTGGTGATGGCCACGACCGCGCCCAGCGCCAGGATGGACGCCGCCCAGCTGATGCCGGCACCCTCGTCGAGGGCCGCGGCCAGCGGCGCGTCGCTGGCCTTGAGCTGGTCCGGGCTGGCGATGCCGATCGCGCCGACCGCGGTCAGCACGTAGAAGATCGTGCAGATGACCAGCGACCCGATGATCGCCAGGGGCAGGTCCCGGGACGGGTTGCGGGCCTCCTCGCTGCCGGTGGAGACCGCGTCGAAGCCGATGTAGGCGAAGAAGATGATCGCCGCGGCGGCGGTCACCCCGTCGACGCCGCTGGGGGCGAACGGCTGGAAGTTGCCGGTGCCGAAGTTGACCATGGCCACCACGATGAAGAACAGCAGCACCGCCAGCTTGACCACGACCATCACCAGGTTGACCCGGGCGCTCTCGGTCACGCCGCGCACCAGCAGCGCGGTGATCGCCAGCACGATGAAGACGGCCGGCAGGTTGAACACGCCGCCGTCCTCGGGCGACTTCGAGATCGCGTCCGGCAGGGCCACCCCGAACGCCGAGTCCAGGAAGGCGTTGAGGTTGCCGCCCCAGCCGACCGCGATCGCGGCGACCGAGACCCCGTACTCCAGGATCAGGTCCCAGCCGATGATCCACGCCACGATCTCGCCGAGCGTGGCGTACGTGTAGGTGTAGGCGCTGCCGGAGACCGGGATGGACGAGGCCAGCTCGGCGTAGGACAACGCGGAGAACGCGCACGCCACGGCGGCGAGCACGAAGGAGAGGATGACCGCGGGGCCGGCCACTCCGGCGCCCTCGCCGATCACCACGAAGATGCCGGTGCCGATGATGGCACCGACGCCCATGGCGGTCAGCTGGGTGGCGCCGACGGACTTCTTGAGCCCGTGGCCTTCCTCGGTCGTCTCGGAGATCAGTGACCGGACATCGCGGATCGCGAAGATCCCCGGCCGTCGGTTCGGACCTGTGACCATGCTGGGGCCCACCCTCCACATGCCTCGGCGGCCGCGGGGGAGTCCGCTGTCGTGGACACCGACCCGGCCGCACCCTCAGGTGGTGGCCGGATACGCCCGGCGCATCGGTGGCCACCGTTGTCACCGTGGCCTCTCACCTGCGGAAACCGCAAGATGATCGGCAGGATCTGGCTATCTTGCCCCGGGCTATTGCCTTCGGTCCTGTCAAGGGGTGGCGGTGCGGCGGCGGGACGGGTCGCCGATCGCGTCCGGCGATGGGTGATGGTGCGGTCACGCGTCGCCGCACCGGGTGTCCGCCAAGGTCACGGAAAGGTCCGGCAGCCTGCGGGGTGAACGGCGCGCGTTGTAGCGTGGGCCCACGGGTTAACCGGGTGTGGAGGTCGGAACCATGGGCGAGGCCGTGATGACCACGCGGCGTCAGGCTGACGGCGCGATCGTGGTCGACGTGCGGGGTTCGCTGGACGCGGCGACCGTCGACACCCTGCGGCAGGCGCTGGTGAGCACGCTGCACGCCGAGCGCCCGGTCCTGATGATCGTCGACCTGACCTTCGTGACGTTCATGGATTCGCTGGGCGTGGGCGCGCTCGTCTCGGGTTTCAACGCCGCCCGCGAGACCGGCACCCGCTTCGTGCTGCGCAACCCCAGCGAGTTCGTGCACCGTCAGCTGCGGATCACCGGCCTGGCGGAGATGTTCGGGCTGCCCTCGGCGTCGCCGGGTCCGCAGACATACACCCCCTGAGACTGCTGCCGACCGGGCCGTCCGCCGGTTATGGTGCCGTCATGGAACCGGCGGTCGGGGCGTGGTGCGAGACCGCCGAGGTCTGCTTCCGGCTCCAAGATCATGAGCATCGGCTGGCCGCCGTCCGGCTGCGTTCCGGCGTCGCGAGCGGCGACTTCGGCTACGACGGCGAGACCCGCACCTGGCAGTTGCGGATACCCCGGCCACCCGTGCACCGCATCGAATACCAGCTCGAGCTCGGCTACCCCGACGGCCGCACCGAGACCGTCGCCGACCCGGACAACCCGCTGCGCAGCGGCGACGTCTCGACCCTGCGGTGCCCCGACTACCGCGAGCCCGGCTGGCCGCTGCTGCCGCAGGCGCCGGGCCAGTGGCGCGACGTCTATCTGCCGCTGCCGGCCGTGCGCGGCGAGATGGTCGCCCGCGTCTGGTCGCCGGACACCCCCGCCGACCGGGTGCTGGTCGCCCACGACGGGCCCGACTTCCACCGGTACGGCGAACTGGGGCGGTACACCGCGGCGATGATCGGTGCGGGCCGCGTCCGGCCGTACCATCTGGTTCTGCTGCCGCCCGGCGAGCGCTTCGAGTGGTATTCGGCGAGCCCGGCGTACGCCCGGGCGCTGGCCCGCGACGTGCTGCCCAAGCTGGCCGCCGAGCTCGGCACCGACCGGCCCGTGGTCGGCGCCGGCGCCAGCCTCGGCGCCCTGGCCATGCTGCACGCCCAGCGCCGCCACCCGGAGCGCTTCGCCGGCCTGTTCCTGCAATCCGGCAGCTTCTTCCAGCCCCGCCACGACCGGCAGGAGTCCGGCTTCCGGCGCTATCTGCGCATCGTCCGCTTCACCGGCCGGCTGCTGCGGGAGCCGTCCTTCGCGAGCCCGGTCCCCACGGCGATCACCTGTGGTGCGGTCGAGGAGAACCTGGCCAACAACCGGGACCTGGCCCGGGCGCTGACCCGGCAGGGCTATCCGGTCAGCTTCACCGAGGTGCCCGACGCGCACAACTGGACCGGCTGGCGCGACGCCCTCGACCCGCACCTGACCACGTTGCTGCAGACAGTGTTCCTTTAACGGGAGGCGCCAATGGCCGACGTCGAGCACACCATCGGACTGCTGCTGGGCACCGAGGACGACTGGCCACGGGCCTACGAGGCGCTGCTGCGCCGCGTCGGGGTGGTCACCGACGCGCAGGGCCGCACCCACCGCACCCGCAGCGTCCGGGTCACCATCGAGCCGTTCAACCTGCGCGACTCGCCGCGGCACGACCTGGTCATCGACCGGCTCGCCTACTGGTATTACCACCCGCGCGAGTGGCTCAAGAAGATCGCGCTGATGGACGACGTGTACCTGCTGAACAGCCCGTTCACCTTCCAGTCCATGGAGAAGCACGCCGCGTACTGCGCGATGCTGCGGCTCGGGCTCAAGGTGCCCGAGACGGTGCTGGTGCCGTTCAAGAACCCCCTGGACAACTCCCGGTACGCCTACACCTCGGCGCGGTACAACCAGCCGTTCGACCTGGAGGCGCTGGCCGCGACCGTGGGCTATCCGATGTACATGAAGCCGTACGACGGCGGGGCCTGGGTCGGCGTCTCCAAGATCCGCGATGTGGCCGAGCTGCACGCCGCCTACGACGCGTCGGGGGAGCGGCTCATGCACCTGCAGGCGGCGGTCGAGAACTACGACGTCTTCGCCCGCTCGCTGACCATCGGCCCGGAGACCATGGTGATGAAGTTCCGGCCCGAGCTGAGCATGCACGAGCGGTACGCGGTCGACCACAACTTCCTCAGCGCCGAGGTCGGCGACGAGGTCGTCACCATCTCCCGGCTGGTCAACGCGTTCTTCCGGTGGGAGTTCAACAGCTGCGAGTCGCTGGTCAAGGGCACCGAGGTGCACCCCATCGACTATGCGAACGCCTGCCCCGACGTAGCGGTCACGTCGCTGCACTACTACTTCCCGTGGGCGATGTCGGCGCTGCTGCGCTGGACGGTCTACTGCGTCGTCACCGGGCGCAAGCCGCGGCTGGACACCGACACCGCCGAATACTTCGCCATCGCCGACGACCCGTCGCTGAGCTATTCCGACAAGCTCGCCCGCTACCGCCGGCTCGCCGACGACTACTTCGAAACCGAACGGTACGAGGAGTTCTGCGCCAAGCACCTCGGCCACGTCGACGAGATGGTCGCCGAGTGGGTCGGCTCCGAGGAGTTCCGCTCCCTGCTGCGCGAGACGGTCCGGGCCATGTACCCGCCGCACGAGCACGAACGCTTCCTCGGCCACTTCAACGGCCTCATCGACGCCTGGCTGCGCGACCATGCCTGACCTGCGCCGCACCCTGACGTTCGCCGCCGGCCTCTACCGCAGCCGGCTCAGTTTCGCCTACCACGGCTATGTGCGGCGCGACCCGATGTCGCTGCTGCACCTGCGCCCCGGCCGCGACGACCCGTACGCGATCTACCGCGGCATGCCCCGCTTCGGGCCGACCCGGATCGGCAACTGGGTGACCACCAGCCACGACATCTGCGCCACCGTGCTGCGGGACCGGCGCTTCGGCGTGCGCGCCGCCGAGCTGACGGCCGCGCCGAGCGTCGCCGACGAGTTCGACATGTCCTTCCTCGACAAGGACCCGCCGGACCACACCCGGCTGCGGCGCCTCGCCCAGCCGGCGTTCAGCCCGAAACAGATGGCCGGCTACCGCCCGCGGGTCGAGCGCACCGTCGACGACCTGCTCGACCGGGCCGCGGCGGGCGGCGAGTTCGACCTGGTGTCCGCGTACGCGGCCCCGCTGCCGATCGCGGTGATCACCGACCTGCTCGGGGTGCCGGACGCGGACGCGGACCGCTTCGCCCGGTACGGCACGGTCATCGCCAGCGCCCTGGACGGCATCCACTCGCTGTCGCACGCGGCCCGCCTGCAGGCGGCGAACCGCGAGCTGCGTGAGCTCTTCGAGACCCTGTTCGAGCTGCGCCGCCGCGAACCGGCCGACGACCTGGTGAGCCGGATCGTGGCGGCCGAGGGCGACCGGATCCAGTCGCACGAGATGGTCCCGATGTGCAACCTGCTGCTGGTGGCCGGCTTCGAGACCACGGTCAACCTGATCGGCAACGCGGTCAACGCCCTGCTCAACCACCCCGAGCAGTGGGCGGCCCTGTGCGCGGACCCGGCCGGGCTGGCCGGGGCGGCGGTGGAGGAGACGCTGCGGTACGACCCGCCGGTGCAGCGCACGGCGCGCTGCGCCCTGCAGGACGTCGAGCTCGACGGGCACACCGTACGGCGCGGCCAGTTCGTGGTGACGCTGATCGGCGCGGCCAACCGCGACCCGTCGGTGTTCCCGGCGCCGGACACGTTCGACATCGGCCGGGCGCAGACCGCGGACCACCTGGCCTTCTCCAGCGGGATCCACTATTGCGTGGGGCAGCCGCTGGCCCGGCTGGAGGCGGAGATCGCCGTGCGGCGGCTGGCCGAACGCATGCCGGACCTGCGGCGGGCGGGGCCGCTGCGGCGGCGGGTGTCGAGCATCGTCCGCGGGCCGATCCGGCTGCCGGTGCGGGGCGGCTCGGGTGGGCCCGCACGCTCAGTGGCGGCGCCGGGTCGCCGCGTACAGGGTGATCAGCAGCAGTGACAGCACGACGAGGGACGGGCCGAGGGCCTGTTCGCCCACCCGGTCGATCAGGACGCCGACGCCGGCCGGGATGAGGGCGCCGCCGAGCCCGGACGCGCCGATCTGGAGCCCGATCGCGCGGTCGGCGTGCGCCGCGCCGACCCGGTCCTTGGTCGTGAGCGTGAGCAGCGGAAACACCGGCGCCGCCGCGAAGCCGATGACCATCAGCCCGGCCACCGCCAGCCAGCCCGGCCCGGGCACCGCCACCAGCGCCGAGCCGGTCAGCAGGCCGAGCATGCTGCCGACGAGGATGCGGGTGGTGCCGATGTGCTCCACGAGAAAGCCCTGCACGACCCGGCCGACGAACAGGCTCGCCCAGTACGCCGACACGCAGATGCCGGCGACCGCCGCGCTTATCCCGCGCCCGTCGGTGAGGAAGAGGAACGCCCACAGCCCGGCGGAGATCTCGAGGGCCACGTAGACCGCGAAGGCAGCGGCGCTGAGCCACACCGCGGGGATCGCGAGGGTCACGGCGATCCGGGTCTTCGCCGGGGCGCCGTCGGCCGCGTGGTGTGCGCCGGGTTCGGTCGCGGCCGCGTGGTGTGCGCCGGGTTCGGTCGCGGCGTCCTCGCCGGGTTCGGTTGTGGGCCGCGCGCCGGGTTCGGTTGTGGGCCGCGCGCCGGGTTCGGCTGTGGGACGGGCGCCGGGGCCGGGTGCGGCCTCCGGCTGTGGGGCGCCGTGCCGGGCCCAGGAACGGGCCGTGACGGCGAACGCCATCGCCAGCAGTGCCTGACCGGAGGCGACGATCCCGTACCCCCAGTGCCAGGAGAGCCCGCCGCTGAGCACCGCGGTCATGATCAGCGGTCCGATGGCGACGCCGAGGCCGAAGAAGGCGTGCAGCCAGTTCATGTGCTTCGGGCCGAACGCGCCGGCGGCGTAGGCGTTGAGTCCCGCGTCGATCGCCCCGCCGCCGAAGCCGGCGATCAGGGCGCAGGGCACCAGGAAGGCGAAGGCCGGCGACACCGCGTAGCCGGCCAGCGCCAGGCTGGCCAGCGCCGTGCTGCCGGCCAGCAGCCGGCCCACGCCCAGCCGCGCGATGCTGAATCCGGCGGCGACGCTGGACACCAGATATCCGGCCGTACCGGCGAACAGCAGCAAACCCACGGCGTCCGTGCCGACCCGGAACTCCGTGGCGATCGACGGCCAGCCGACGCCGAGCAGGCCGTCGGGCAGCCCGAGGCTGATGAACGCGAAATAGGCCAGCAGCAGCACCGACGTGCGGACGACCGGCGCTGGCACCGCCCGCCCGTCCGGGATCGGCCGGGGCGTGGCGGTGGCGTCGGGCGGCAGCGGATTCATCCGGTGATCGTGGCACGGGGATCACCGGCGTGCCCGCGGAGCAGGGGCATCGGGGCGCCCTGGTCAGTTCGTCACGTGGGTGGCCAGGAAGTCGCTGATCACCGGCCGGGCGATCTGGTTGGCGAAGCCGCCGAACAGGGCGTCGAACGAGTGTTCGCTGGCCGGCAGCATCAGCAGCACGGTGGGCACGCCGGCGGTGGTGAGCCGCGCGGCCAGGTCGGTCGCCTGCCCGGCGGGGACGACGCTGTCGCGCTCGCCGTGCAGGATCAGCGTGGGTGGCAGGCCGGGGCGCACGTAGGTGATCGGCGAGTTCCGCTCGTAGCGTGCCGGGACCGTGCCGGGCGTGCCACCGAGGTAGCTCTCCAGCATCCCGCGGGCGGTGCTGCTGTCGGTGTCGCGGTGGGCGGCGGCCAGGTCGGTCGGCGCGTAGAACTGGATCACGGCACGGACCGGGGTGTCGCCGCCGTACGCCACCAGCGAGGCCAGGTTCCCGCCGGCGGAGTTGCCGCTGAGCACGATGCGGTCCGGGTCGATGCCGTGCCGGGCGGCGTTGTCGCGCACCCAGCGGAGGGCGCGCCGCACATCGTCGGGGGCCTTCTCCCAGACGGGATCGCCGTCGGTGGCGAGGCGGTAGTCGACGGTGAAGACGGTCAGCCCCTGTGCGGTGAGCCACCGGAAGTAGGCCGGCATCTGGTTGCGTTCGCCGCTGACCCAGCCGCCGCCGAAGACGTAGATCATGGCGGCGCCGTTCGGCTTCGCGGGCCGCCAGATGTCCACTTCGAGCTTCGTTCCGTCGGTGACCGCGTAGGTCTCCGTCGTGGACGGCTGCGTCGTGCCGGCGCCCGGGCCGGCGAAGTAGCCGGGCAACGAGAGCGCTACGCCGTGGCGCCGGGCGCTTTCCGACAGCCGCCACGTCGGCACCGCCACCCCGGCGATGAGCAGGATCGTCAGCACGCTCAGCACGACGAGCCAGCCGACCTGCCCCTGCCGCCAGGCCCAGAGGCAGAGCCCGGCCCCGGCCAGGGCGGGGACCAGCAGGTAGAGGTTGAAGCTGTAGACGCTCACGGCGAGGCCCGCCAGCGCGGACCCGGGGACCTTCGGCAGCACCAGGCCGAGCAGCAGGAGCCCGGCGATGACAGTCCAGATGACAGCGGCGATTGACATTGATGTCCCTCATTTTCTCGTACAGTGTGCGAGTCGCGGCTCGCACACTGTACGACAAGACTCGTACAGTGTGCGAGAGTGATCTGGAACACTGTGCGAGAATCGGCCGCATGGCATCGGACAACCTGGACCGGGAGCTCATCACCCGCGCCGCCATCGAGCTGCTCGACGCCGACGGGCTCGACGGGCTCAGCATGCGCAGGCTCGGCAGCAAGCTGGGCGCGGGCGCCACGTCGATCTACTGGTACGTCAAGAACAAGGACGCCCTGTTCGCGCTCGCGGCCGACGAGGTCTTCGGCGCCATCGACCTGCCCGACCCGCACACCGTCGGCTGGCGGCAGGCGGCCGCGTCGATGGCGCACGGGCTACGGTCGGCGATCCTGGAGCACACCTGGCTGGGCCCGGTCTTCGGCACCCATCCGGTCTACGGCCCCAAGATGGCCCGCTGGGTCGACCACTGCCTCGGCATCTTCACGCTGGCGGGCTTCAGCGGCAGCCGGCTGGACTGGGCGGGCGACACGGTGTTGGCCTACGTGCTCGGCAAGACGCTCAGCGAGTCCGCCGTGAGCACCAGGAAGCCCGCGGAGATGGCCGATCTGATCAGCCGGGCACGACAGACGGCCGAGGCGTTCCCCCGGCTTCGCGAACGGTTCGACGCCCCCAGCGAGGGCGACGGATTCGACTTCGGACTCGACGTCGTCCTCGACGGCCTCGAGGCCGCCCTGCGACCCCGGACGCCGTGACGCCCCCGGCCCGCCGCCGAGCCGAATTGTCGGTGGGTCGGCCTAGAGTTCAGGACGTGCACATCCGGATCGAGGGCAGTGACCTGCCCGGGCGCCCAGGCGGCGCGCAGGCCGACGCCCTGCGGCTCGGCAACGTGCACGTCGGCGTGCAGCGCAAGGCCGAGGTCACCGCCCGGGTCGGCGCCGACGCGCCGGCCGCGACCTGGGAGTTCGAGGTCACCAGCCGGGAGGTCGACGGGCTGCTCGACGTCGGCGGGCCCTACGTGCACGGCCGGCCCGGCGCCCGCTTCCTCTACCTGAGCTGGGGCACGGTCGACGGTGCGACATTCGCCATGTTCCGGCGGGCCAAGCTGCTGTTCGGCGACATCCCCACCGCGCTGCTGCGCACGGCCCACGACGACGGCGGCGTGCTGGTGGCCCGGCTCGGCCTCACCGGCGCCGACGGCGGGCCGCGCTGCGCCCGGGTGCGCCCACCGGACATCACCTGGCAGCTCGCGTGACGGCTCCCGGCGCCGCGGTCATCGTTCTGCACGGCTTCATCGCCCGCGACGGCACGCTCTGCCTCTGGGCCGAGACCGACCACGCCGGCCCGCCCACCGAGCCGGTCCCGGCCAGGCGGCGGGGCGCCGTACCCGATCATGGTTTCGCGGTGCGGCCGGGCGGTCCCGGCCGGACTTCGGCGGCGGCCCCGCCGGATGGGTCTGGTCGGGGTGGGGCGGTGGTTGGGTCGGGTGGGTCTGGTCGGGAGTGGTGACGGTGGTTGGGTCGGGTGGGTCCGGCCCGGCTGCGACGCCGGTCCGGCCGAGTGAGCCCGGCCCGGCTGCGACGCTGGTCCCGTCAGCCGGGTCCGGCCGGGCGGCGACGCTGGTGCTGCCGTCCACGAGCACCGGTCCGCTGCCGTCGCCGCAGCTCGGGCTGCCGCCGCGCCGCGGCGAGCCGCGACTCCGGGCCTGGTCCGTGCCCGCGGTCACGGTGCCGTTCGTGACCGACGACCTCGCCGAGGAGTACGGCGGTCGTGCCGCGCCCTCGCTGATCTACCTCGCCGAGCTCTGCGCGTTCGCCGCCTCCCTGGTGGCCCGTGGCCGGGTGCTGCCCGGGGTGCTCGGCGACGGCCCGCGCCCCCGCGCGGTGTGGCGTCCCGTGCTGACCGGCGCCGACGCCGCCCACCACGCCGAGCTGGTGCGGCGCATGCCGGCCGCCTGCCGGGCCGAGCGCGCCCGCCCCGGCGACGTCGACGGGCTGCCCGCCGCCGACACGCTGCACGCCGCGCTGCACCGGCTCGTCGACGGCCTGGTCCGCACCCGGCTGGCCGAGGCCGGCGTCTCGCTCGACGGCGCCGCCTGGCTCAGCGCGCTGGCCGCCGAGCCGGAGTTCGAGGCGCGGCCGGGGGAGCTCGATCCACTCACCGACGCCCTCGACGCCTGGCATGCCGAGGCCACCGGCGGCGCCGCCGTCCGCGTCTGCTTCCGGCTCAGCAACCTGCACGAGCTCGAAGCCGACGAGCCCGATGCCACCGGCGCGTCCGAGCCGGCCGCCGCCGCCGACGCCTGGCTGCTGGAGTTTCTGCTGCAGCCGCTGGACGAGCCCAGCCTGCTGGTCACCGCCGCCGACGTCTGGCGCGATCGCAGCGCGCCGCTGCGCCGGTGGACCCATCATCCGCACGAGCGGCTGCTCGCCGGGCTGGGCCGCGCCGCCCGGCTCTTCGGCGACCTCGACGCGGCGCTGCGCGTCGCCCGGCCGGCCGAGCTGGTCCTCGACACCGAGGGCGCCCACCGTTTCCTGAGCCACGCCACCCTGCTCGAGCAGGCCGGCTACGGCGTCCTGTTGCCCGCCTGGTGGCGCGAGCCGCGGAGTCTGGGCCTGGCCCTGGAGGTGCGCCCCCGCGACGAGATCGCCCCGGTGTTGCGGGACGAGGCCGCCGACCTCGGCACCATCGTCGGCTACAACTGGGGCCTGGCCCTGGGCGGGCGCACGCTGACCGACGACGAACTCGCCGACCTGGCCCGGGTGAAGGTGCCGCTGGTCAAGCTGCGCGGCCGGTGGGTCTACCTGGATCCGGAGCGGCTGCGGGCCGGGCTCGAGTTCCTGCGGCGCGGCGGCGGCACGATGACCGCCGGGGACGCGCTGCGCATGATCCGGCTGCTCCCGCCCGAGGAGCTGCCCCTGCCGGTGACCGCTTTCGGTGGCTCCGGCTGGCTCGCCGACCTGCTCGGTGGGCGCCTCGGCGAGCGGCTGGAGCTGCTCGACCCGCCGTCGGGGCTGGCCGGGCAGCTGCGGCCGTACCAGCTCCGGGGTTTCTCCTGGCTCGCGTTCCTCGACGGCCTCGGCGTCGGCGCCTGCCTGGCCGACGACATGGGCCTGGGCAAGACCGTGCAGTTGCTCGCCCTGCTGCTGCACCGCCGCTCCGGGCCGACGCTGCTGATCTGCCCCCTGTCCGTGCTGGGCAACTGGCAACGCGAGGCGGCCCGGTTCGCGCCCGGCCTGCGGGTGCGGGTGCTGCACGGCGCCGACCGGCCCGAGCCGGCCGAGCTGCTCGACGGCGCGGACGTGGTGCTGACGACGTACGCGATCGCCACCCGCGACGCCACCGCCCTGGCCGCCGTGGCCTGGGACAGGGTGGTGCTCGACGAGGCTCAGCACATCAAGAACAGCGCGGCCGGCGTGGCCCGAGCGGTGCGCCGGCTGCCGGCCCGGCACCGCGTCGCCCTCACCGGCACCCCGGTGGAGAACAGGCTGGCCGAGCTCTGGTCCATCCTGGACTTCCTCAACCCCGGCCTGCTCGGCAGCGCCCACACGTTCCGCGCCCGCTACGCGGTCCCGATCGAGCGGTACGGCGACGAGGACGCCGCCGCCCGGCTGCGCCACGCCACCCGGCCGTTCATGCTGCGCCGGGTCAAGGCCGACCCGGCCGTCATCGACGACCTGCCCGACAAGCGGCACACCCGGCACCTGTGCGGGCTGACCGTCGAGCAGGCCACCCTCTATCAGGCCGTACTCAACGAGATGATCGACCGGCTCGCCGAGGAGACCGAGATCCGCACCAAGGGCATCGTGCTGTCCGCGATGACCAAGCTCAAGCAGGTCTGCAACCACCCGGCGCAGCTGCTCGGCGACGGCTCGCCGCTGCCGGGCCGATCGGGCAAGCTCGAACGCCTCGAGGAGATCCTCGACGCCGCGCTGGCCGAGGGGGAGAGCGTGCTGTGCTTCACCCAGTTCGCCCGCTTCGGCGCGATGCTGGTGCCACACCTGGCCGCCCGGTTCGCCGTGCCGGTGCGCTACCTGCACGGCGGCACGCCCCGCCGGGAGCGCGACGCGCTGGTCGCGGCGTTCCAGGCCGACCGGCGCCCGGGCATCTTCGTGCTGTCGCTGAAGGCGGGCGGCACCGGACTGAACCTGACCGCGGCCAACCACGTCGTGCACGTCGACCGCTGGTGGAATCCGGCCACGGAGACCCAGGCGACCGACCGCGCGTTCCGCATCGGCCAGCACCGCGACGTCCAGGTGCACACCCTGGTCTGCCTGGGCACGCTGGAGGAACGCATCGACCGGCTGATCATGGACAAGGGGGTGCTGGCCGAGCGGGTGGTCGGCAACGGCGAGGGCTGGCTCACCGGGCTGAGCACCGACGACCTGCGGTCCCTGCTGGCATTGTCCCCGGAGGCCGTCGGTGAGTGACCGTTTCTCGGCGCCGTTCATCGCCATGTTCGAGTCCCTGCGGATGGCGGCGACGTTCGCCCGCGGCCGCCGCGACGCCCGCGCCGGCCACGTCCGCCACCTGTCGATCTCCGGCAGCCTGGTCGCCGCCCAGGTGCGCGGCCCGGAGGACCCGACGGCGCACCGGTCCCGGATCGCCGTGCGCGCCTTCGGCGCCGCGGAGTGGTCGCGGGTCGAGGACGACCTGGCCGCCCAGGCCCGGTACGTCGCGGACCTGCTCGCGGGCCGGATGCCGGCGGAGATCGACACGGTGTTCGCCCGAGCCGGGCTGACCCTGCTGCCGCTGTCGCTGGACGAGGTGGCGATGGACTGCTCATGCGAGCGCTGGCCGATGCCGTGCGTACACCTGGCGGCGACCTGCTACGCGCTGGCGGAATCGTTCGAGACGGACCCGTTCGGAGCCTTCGCCTGGCGCGGCCGCGGCCGCGACGAACTGCTCACCCGGCTCAGCCAGCTGCGCGGCACCACGGCGCCCGCGACGCCGGCGGAGCCCGAGGCCGAAGACGCGGGCCTGGGCGAGATCGCGGATTTCTGGGGCGGCCGTACGCCCACAGCGACGCTCCCGCTCCCCGACGCGGGGCGGCCGGACCTGCTGCTGGACCAGCTCGACCCGCCGCCGCTGAGCCCGGGCGGGGTGCCACTGGTCGAGGCCCTGCGGCCGGCCTACCGGGCCTTGCCGCCGGAGCCGGCCGGCGCCTGATCCGCGCGGGGTTGGTCTGGTTGATCGCTGGGGGATGTTTGGGTGGGGTGTCGTTGGGTTGAGGCCTTGTGGCCGGTTGTCGGGCCGTGCCGCTGGAGCCGGCTGGCGTTTGGTTCGTGGGTTGGCCCGGCCGATCGCCGAAGGCCGCACGGACGTCGTCGGGTGACGCGGCCACCGCCTCCGGGTCGGGGTCGGCGGACCCGTTCGCCGACCTGGTCGGCTACCGCCAGGGCGTCCTCTGGCTTAGCGACGAGGAGGTCAGCGCTGCGGCCGGCGAGATCCAGGCGATCCTCGCGGCACGGGCGGGCAACCGCGCCGCACCCGGGCGCCGCCCCCGCCTGCTCAGCCTGACCCAGTTCCCGACGGAACCGCCGCCGGCGGCGGCGGCGACGGGCGGCCCGTGACCGGGCTGCTCAGCCGGCGGCAAGCGAACTGAACTGGACGGCCGCCAGCTTCCACCCGTCCGCCTGCTGGATCCACACGTGGCTGACCCGAACAGTCAACGCCATGGGGGTGCCCAACCAGGTGGCCCGGGTGTGCTGCACGCTGCGGACAATCGCGGTCCGGTCGTACCGGCGGACGTCGATCTCGGAGGTGTCCACGCTGATGAACCGGAAGTCAACATGCCGGGCGATCCACTGTCGCTTGTCGAGCACGTAACCCTGTTCACCGATGGAGAGGAAGTCGTCGGCAAGCAACGCGTCCAGCCGATCGGTGTCGGCCCGCAGCTCGGCGGTGTCGAAGGCGTGCTGCGCGGTCAGGACGTCGTCGGTCATGTGTTCCCTCATCCTGTCTGTCGCAGTTGGCCGTGCCAGGACGGCCGCCGCACGTGGGTGATGTCGATGCCGGGGTGGTGCGGTTGGCCAGCTTGGCGACGGCGAGGTTCGGTCGATCCTGCCGTCACGCTGAGCCCGCCACGGCGGGCGTCCACCGTGGAGATCATCGTTTCATGCCACCCAGCGAGGATGGCACCGTGTTCCCGGTGTCCCGGTGTCCCGGTGTCCCGGTGTCCCGGTGTCCCGGTGTCTCGGTGTCTCGGTGTCCCGGTGATCGCGGTGATCGCGGTGATCGCGGTGATCGCGGCGATCGCGGCGATCGCGGCGATCGTCCGCGGGCGCTTCGTCGCCACTTGCACGACGAAGGAGGCGGGCTGCTCCGGTGGAGCTGCGGCGGCGTGCGGAGCCGCGCGCAGCTCCGCACCCTGGACAGGTCCTGCTCCTCCTTCGAATTCATCGCGATGAGCAGGTCGGCTGCGGCGCGGGAGGTGGCGGTGCAGGTTGGTGGCGTTGCTGACCGCTGTCGTCTGTGCAGCGTCGACGTGGTCGTGCAGCGTCGGCACGTCTGTGCAGCGTCCGCATGGCGGTGCGGTCTCGGCATGGCCGTGCAGTGTCCGTATAGCCGTGCAGCGTCCGCATGGTCGTGCGGTTTCCGGATGCCGAGGGCGAGCCCTCCGGGTTACTGCTGTCAGGCCCTGGCCGAGATCGGCGTCTCACCTTGCGCGGCCCACCGCTGGTACGCGGCAGTCGCCGTGGGCCGTTGGACATCGTGGCGGATCGACGAGCGCCATGATGGCTGTGGCTCCCCGACCTCGGCCTGACACGGCCAGACATACGCACGACGTCCAACGGAGACCTCGCTGAACAGCGCACATTGGCGGTCCTGCCGGGCAGACATGACCTGCGGCCAGTGACTTGCCGTAGCGGATGGTCGGAGTGTCGTCGTCTGACGATGCACGGATTTTCCGACGAGAATGCTCCGTATCCGAGCGTCCGACGGTAGGGCAACGACGATTCATGGTGGGATCTGCTGACGATATCGTCGGGGATTCCGGCGAGGATTCAATACGTTCCTAGGAAGCGCCAGGATCGATTTTCTGTGGGGTGTCCTGGTCGTCGGATGTTTGGTGGCGGGGATTTGCAGCGTATCGGGATCGCTGCCGGCCTGGCCTGGTGTTCGCCCGCCCGATCGGGGCGGGGTGGCCTGGCGGTCGGGTGTGGGGTTGGTGACTCCGGCCCGTTCCGCGGTCGACGGGTAGGCGCTGCGAGATACCTGCGCCCAGGGAGGCCGGGGGTGGGTGCCGGGTGCCAACCGTGACTTGATTGTGGCGGGCACGGGTCGGGCGATGGCGGGCTGTCCGATCCGCAGCGGGACTCCACTACCGGCCCGTCCCGCTCGGCTGGCTCGGCTTGCTCGACTGGTCCGGCCTGCTCGGCCTGCTCGGCCTGCTCGACTTGTCCGGCTTGCTCGACTGTTCCGGCTTGCTCGACTTGTCCGGCCTGCTCGACTTGTCCGGCCTGCTCAGCCTTCTCGGCCTGCTCGACCGGTCGGGCCTGCGTTTCCTGATTGGTCTGTGGGTCGCGGCTGGGTGCCGGCTGGCGCACCGCACGACAAGGCGGCGCCGCGTGCACCAGTGTGGGATCTGGCGGGCCTGGCCGGCCGGTTTCGGCGCTGGTGGGCTTGATCTGGAGATCTTCCGGCCAGCAGCCGGCCTGCTGCTCGCGGACGTGTCGCAGCCGCTCGGCGTGACGACGCTGTAAACCCCACGCGCGGCGACGTTCATGATCGCGGCGAAACTCGTCACGAGTCGCAGAATAATTGCGGGCCTTCGTTCGGTCGCGCAGGCCCGCGAGCTCGGCCCGGGAAAACAATTGGAGTTGCCCCATGCCACCAATTATTCCGCACGCCAGCCAAGATCACAGGCCCCTATCAGCGACCGACCATACCAATTCCATGACCAGCGTCACACCAGGAAAATCGGCGGCGAAGGTGATCCAGAAAGGCGCACTTTCACGCCGCACGGCATGCTGGAGTCGACAGCGTAACTCGGTGTCGCATGCCCCTTGCCGGTGCGGCACTCGTGCGGTCCCGACAACAGGTGCTTCCCGGGGCGACCGAGGTCGAAAGGCCGAACTGGCGGCAGCACGAGGCGACTCACGGGGCAGTCGCACACGTGATGCGCGATCGGCGCCCTGAACCCGCCGCCACCAGACCCGGGTCATCCTGCCGCAGGTTGTGCGTGGAGCCCTCGGTGCCCGTCACCTACCGTGGCCACCCGCGAGGATCGCAGGCGTCCTATCCTCGTTCCTCCAACCCGGACGACTTCGCCGCGGTGTATGGGCCGGTCGGGTCGAACGGGCTGATCCGCGCGACCACTCTGCCGTCCGGTGGGCGCAGTGCGATAGCCCGATCCGGCGGCGAGAAGTGCGTTCGACGGCGCATGGCAACGGATACGGCCAGATCACCCGCCTGCCCAGCGCCGGTCCACCGGGATTCCACAATGGTGCTGCCCGACCGTCCATCACACCGCGCGGTCGGGCCAGCCGGTATCGACGTACATGTCTTATGCTCGCCGGGGCAGGCGCCGATTATCTGGGAAGTCCCATGCACGTGCTCGACGATCCTGACGGATTCTCGCCGCGAGCTCGCTCGTTCCTTCGCCGGGCTCAGGTCCGGCAGCCTGAGCGCTCCCGGGTGCCGACCGATTTCAGGTCCGTGCCCGATCGGACGGGGCGATTGATTCCCGCGCCCCTGGAACTGGTCGTGCGGCGGGAAGGATTCGCTGCTCGGTTCGGTGGTTTGCGCTACGACGTTCGCCGGAGCGTCCGTTTGGCCGACGAGCGCATTGTCAGCGTCCGTCGATGGCAGTTCGACCTGCTTGAGACGGTCCGAGCCGAGCACGCGGGATGGTCGTTCGCCTGGCACGGCGAGCATGTGTCGTCGCCCGTGTCGTATCTGGGCCACACTGACGGGCGGTTCGGGGTGAGTGCGGGCGGTCCGTTCCTGGAGGCTTGTCCGTCATTGAACCACCTCATCGAGGGTCACGCGCTCATGGATGAGCTTGCCGACTGGGAGCCCGTGGCACCCACCTCGCTGGAGGCGTGGACGCCGAACGGCGGCGTCAATGAACACCTCCGCGAATTGCTCGCCGGTCTTTCACCCGTCATTGAGGCATCGGGACCATGTGATCGATGGTGGCGGTCCGAGCTTCTCGCCATTCGTCTGTTCGACGGCTGGACCGACGCCCGGCCGCGGCCAACCGGTGTCATGATCTGGAGTCGGAGCGGTCGGATCTGATCTACGGCTGGAGCTGGGCGCGGATTTCGGCGAACATGCCGCGGCGGTCCTTCAGCGACAGGAACCGGATCGCACCGACGCTGCCCGGCTCCGCCCAATCGCAGAGAGTGAGCACCAATGGCGGGGCATAGTCGCGCGACACCCCGCAGGTCCCCACTCCTCCCGCCGTGCCGGGATCCGCCGGACGAACCTCCTTGAGGTCGATCGGCCGGGCCTGGGTGAGCTGACGTAGCGTCCCCGCCGGGTCGACCACCCGGCCGGCCGCGGCACTGAGCTCGATCGTCTCGAACTGGTCGGGGGCGACATACACCGCGGCCACGGAGCCGCCCGTCGGGCTGAGCACCTTGCCCTTGAGGAAGGTCTCCGCGCTCTTCGGTCTCTTGAGTGATTCATCGTCCGTCGCCTGGCGCAGCCCGCTCATCTTGGCCGGGACCGCGAACTGGACGACGGGCGCCACCGAGGCGCTCAGCTTGGTGGCCGGCGCCGCGGCCGGCGCCGCGGCCGGCGTGGCCGGCGAGCCGCAACCAGCCAGGATGAGCGCACCGCCGAGCATCGCCGCCAGGCCGGTCAGAGCGGCGACGGAACGGCGCGTGACAGAGGCGAGCATGTGTTCCCTTCGATCAGCGAGCGGTGCCCACCCTAGTGGACGTCATCGTCGCGATCGCGGTCAGCGGTGCGGTCAGGGATCGTGCGGTCAGGGATCATGCGGTCAGGGATCATGCGGTCAGGGATCATGCGGTCAGGGATTATGACAGCCCGGATCAGCCGAAAGCCCGGCTGGCGTAGTAGCAGTTGTCGTAGCGTGAACCGCCGGCCAGCTTCCACGAACCGGAGTACGGCCTCGGGCCGCTGCTCGTGGGTGTCCTGACCACCACCTGGTAGCTGCCGGGTTTCAACCGCAGGGTTCTCGAGGGCACGCCGGCACCGCCGCAGGTCGTGCCGCCGAAGTAGCGGTTCAGCAGGGACGGGGCACTGCGTACCGTGCAGGTGGCGCATTTCGGGATGGTGAGCTGGTCGGCGACCGGTCCGCTGTAGAGGATCTCCAGGGCGTACGGCGAATCGTTGACCACCTGCACCGTGGCGGTGCCGGACGGGCCGTTGCCGGTTCGCTCCAGCGGGGCCAGGTCGCCGGTCGCGCCGGCGCCGACCTTGGCCACCTCGGCGGCGATCCGCTTCTGCCGGGCCTTCGCGACCCGGGAATCGCGCGGGTAGTCGGTGATGAATGTGGTCAGGTGATCGATCGCCGAGCTGTAGTGGGTGGCGGCGAGCTCGGCCAGGCCGCAGTTGTACAGCGCGCTGGGCAGGGCGGCTCGTGCTCGGGCGACTCCTGCCTTGGCCGCTTCCAACGACACCGAGCCGAGGTAGGTCAGCACCGGGATCGCGGTGCACGGCTGGGTGCCGGCGCCGGCGAGCGCCGTGGCGTAGGTTTTGTCGAGGTCGGTCGGCACGGCGGTGGCCTGAGTGGTGCCCGGGTGGTCGGTGACGATCACCGTGTAGTCGGCTACGGCTCTGCGCTGCAGGTCCACTATTTCGGCGCCGTCGGTCTCCTTGGCTGCCTGGGCGAGGGACTGCTTGCCGCGCTGCAGGTACGCCTCGGCGCGACCGGTCCGGGCCCGTGCGAGCAGTAGCCCGTCGGGATACCTGCGCACCTGCGCGTCGAAGGTGCCGGGGGCGGAGCTGTAGTTCCTGCGGGCCAGGGCGGTCTCGGCCAGTAGCAGGTCTTGGCACTCGTGCCGGTCCACCCGGGCGGTCGCGGTGACCGAGGTGAGGGTGAGTTCGTAGCGGGCCTGGACACTCGCGTACCGGTCGAGCGCCGCCGGGCAGTCACCGGCCGCGTGGGCGGCATGGGCGTCGGCCAGCGCTGAGCGGCCGGCCACCTGATACCCGACGAAGCCGGCGACGATCAGCAGCAACAGCGCCACCGCGGCCGCCAGTGGACGCCGCGGCACCGGGCCCGCGGTGGCCATGGCGTGCGGTGGCCGGGCCAGCCGCCACGCGTCGTAGGCCGCGGCGGCTACGCCGAGCGCGATGACCGTGGACCACAGGGCGGGGCTCTTCGACGCGGTGTGGGCAGCCGCGAACCAGACGACGAGGACAGTCACCGCCAACGTCACCGCGGCCCGGGCCCACCGGCCGAGGTAGAGGTAACCGGCGGCGAGACCGCTCGCGTTCAGCAGCGCCGCGATCCGGGGGTCCCGATGGCGGCCGGACAGGTCGACCATCGGCCGCTGCGGGGCGGGGACCGTCAGGTCCGCCGGGTGGCCGTTCTCGCGTGCCAGCCGCTGCCACGCGCGGGCCTGCTCGACGTAGCCTCGATGCAGTGCGGCGACGGCTTCCCGGTGGGCTGCCTCCCCGAGCGCCGCGCTGCGGACGGCGTCGGCCTCGGCCGCCGGGTTCAAGCCGGCCAGCAGGGCAGCGAGTTGGGGCGGCACCGGGTGACCGGCGCGCAACACCGGATACAGCACGGTGATCCAGTCCAGGGTGGACTGAATGCGGTCGGCCGGGCTGCGGCCCGGCCGGGAGAGCCGGTCCCGGGTCGCGATCAGCATCTCGTCGAGCGAGCCGATGTCGACGCTGTGCCGGGCGAACGCGAATACCTGAATGACCAACCTGCCATCGGCCGCGCTGTCGCCCGTGGCGGGGCCAGCGCTGCTGCGTTCCACCGCCAGCACCATCTGGTGGGCTATCCCGGCCGCAACCGTCAGCTGCGCTGGTCCGTCGATCGGCGATTGCACAGGAACTCCTCGCTGGTGAGGGCGACGCGTCCGAAGTCCGGCGACGTAGCTACTTGCTGCACCACACCTGAACCTCGTAGTTGTTGAGCAGCCGAAGGAGGCCGATGTTGATGGCCGCACCCGAGATCGCCTGGAAGATCGCTCCGGTGAACAGCGACACCAGGGCGCCGATGATGTTCACCGAGCACAGCACGATGGCCAGGACCCGGGCCCACGATCGGCCCTGCCAGATGAACACGCCACTCATCGCCTGCGCCGCGGAGAGCGCGAACTGGGCGAAGACCAGGACGTACAGCACGGCCGGCACCGACTGGCCGTGGTCGCCGGAGTCGCTGACGATCGACATCAGCAGAAACGCGAACAGGAGGCCCAGCACGCCGAACACGACGAGGAGAATGGCCAGCGTCTTCACTTGACGCGGCCGTTCGGGCAGGGTGGGTTCGGGGTTGCTCTGGATGCCGGCTTCGTACAACGGGAACGCCTCCTTTGCTGGGCGGTCGACGGTTCCTATCGACGAGTGTGAGTCGCACGGTCGTGCCGGTCCATGCCGCACCTGTGCGGCATGGACCGAGGTCTGGCCGCGTGGGATGCTGCGGGCGTGGACAGCGAGCCGAACGGCGGGGTCGCCCTGCCGCTGGCGGTCGACCTGCACCAACGGATCCGGGCGATCACCACCGGGGTGATACTGCTGTCCCGGTTGGGCACGCTGGCCATGGTCGCCCTGAGCGTCGCGGCGCTGGCGCAGGCGGATGGATACACGAACAAGCCGCTCGCCGCGGCCACCTACCTCGCGGTCGCGGTGTGGAGCGCGGTGTTCGTGCCCGCCATCGCGACGCGCGACCCGATCCCGCGCTGGATGCTGGCCTCGGATGTCACAGTCACCTCAGCCGCCGTGGCGGTCCTGCCCTGGGCGCTCAGTGACGAGGCGTTCGCCACGGTGGCGGTGCCCGACTTCGAGCCGGTCGCCGTCTCGACCGCGGTCACCGTGGCACTGGCCACCGCGTCGTGGCGGGCCACCGCTGCCGGATGCCTGGCGCTGGCGGCGGCGTTCGCCCTGGCGCAGTTCGCGTCACTCGACAATGCCGATGTGGCGTCCACGTTGAACATCATCGGCTGGCAGGTGGTCACCGCCGCCTGCTGCTGCCTGTTCATCCGCCGCCTGCGGGCGGTCGCGGACGCGGTCTACGCCGCCACCGATCAGGTGATCGCCGCCCGGGAACGCCTCGCCGCCCGGCGCAGCCAGGCCGAGGAACGGATCCGCCACTTCCGTGAGCAGCTGCGCCGGCACCGGGCCTTGCACGACGGCCCCCTGCGGGTGCTGACCGCGATCGCCGGCCAGGGTCCGGCAGGGCATCCCGACCCTCGGGTACGGCGCCAGGCCGCGATCAGCGCCAACGTGCTGCGTGGCGCGACCCCCGACGACCCCGACGGTACGCTCACCGAGCTCTCGCTCGCCCTCATCGAGGCCGGCAACGACAGCGCTACGCAGGGACTACGGGTGGAATACCACTTCGCCAACCTTCCCGACACGCTGCCTTCCGAGGTCATGCACGCGTTTCGGCACGCGACCGGCGAGGCACTCGCGAATGTGGCGCGGCACGCCGGCAGCAGCCGCGTACGTCTGACCGCCTTGACCGACCGGCAGCCGACACCGACCGTCACGGTCGCCGTCGTCGACCAGGGCAAGGGCTTCGACCCGGACACGACACCGCTCGGCTACGGCATCCGGCACTCCATCACCGCGCGCATGCACGAGGTCGGTGGCACGGCCAGCGTGGACAGCCATCCCGGCCAGGGCACCCGGGTCGACCTGCGGTGGCCCGCATGATCCGGGTCGCGATCATCGACAACGACAAGCTGGTGCCCGCCGGCCTGCGCGCCCTGCTCGCCGGAACCGGCGACATCCGTCTCGTCCACACCGCCACCACCGTCAGCGAACACCTCGCCGCCGGACCCGACGCCGACGTCGTCCTGCTCGACCTGCGCCTCGAGGACGGCACCGAGGCGGCGACCAACGTGGCGAAGCTCCGTCGCCACGGCGCCCGGGTGCTGGTCTTCTCCGTGCACGGCGACCGCCGCCACGTGCGCGCCACCGTTCGCGCCGGTGCCAGCGGATACCTCGTCAAGGACGACGACGCCGTCAAGCTCGCCGACGCCATCCGCAGCGTCCACAGCGGACAGCCGGCCCTGACGGCCGAGCTGATGAGCATCATCAACGACGACCCGCCCGAACTGTCCCCGCAGGAAGCCCGCACCCTCTACCTGTACGGCACCGGCAGCACCCTGGCCGCCACCGCCCGCCGCATGAACGTGACGATCCCCACCGTCCGCTCCTACCTCACCCGCATCCGCGCCAAATGGGCAGCCATCGACGAACCCGTCGACGACGTCCGCACCCTGGTGAACGAATACCAGCCACACCCCGACCAGGCGGAGTGAGTCGCGAGATGACGCCGGACGGGCCCTGCGGGCCCGCCAGAGCAGCCAGGTCGCGGTCAGCGGGAAGCCCCGCACGGCGGGGAGCGAGAAGCCCCCGGCCTCGATCAGCCGCCCGATCTCGCCGAGCGCGTAGCGCGCACGGCGGGACGCGCCACTGCTGAACCGCACTCCGAGCCGGATGCCGCCTGCGAGCCGGTCGCGCGCGCGACCATCGCGCACCAGCTTCTCGGTGTCGGCGAGACGAGGAGCGTCGAGTCCTCCTCCCGGATGTCAGAAGTGTGCCACGTTCGTCGTGCCCCCTTGGGCGGTGGCAGAACTTTGACATCGTCATTCCATGAACTTCCGGGTATTTCCGGGCCTCGCGCACCTCAACCGGGCGGCGGTTACAGAGTTGGAACGTTCGAGAAATGTCAGAGTAATGACGCGGGATCACTCTGCTCTCACCTGCAGCAGCCGGTTGCATCTCGTCGGCGACACCGGGCGGGGCGCTCGGGACGCCGGCGGTTCGGCCTGGCACATGAACATCCGCACCATCCGCTGTGCCGCGACCCCGGCGTCACGCCTCCTTCACCAGGAACGGAGTTCCCACATATGTCCACCACCAGCAAGCGGCTGCGCACGCTTGTGGCCACGGGCGCCATCGCGACGACCGTCGCCCTCGTGCTCGCCGGCTGTGGCGCCCGCGCCGGCGACGACACGCCCGGCGAGTCGGCCGCACCCAGCTGCGTCGACACCTCCGGCGACACCATCAAGCTCGGCTTCCTCAACTCCCTCACCGGCGGCATGGCGATCTCTGAGAAGACCGTCTCCAACGTGCTGCACATGGCCGCCGACGAGATCAACGCCGGCGGCGGCATTCTCGGAAAGAAGATCAAGTACGTCCAGGAGGACGGCGCCACCGACTGGCCCACCTTCGCGGAGAAGACCGAGAAGCTGCTCACCCAGGACTGCGTCGGCGCGATCTTCGGCGGCTGGACCTCGTCTTCCCGCAAGGCCGTCAAGCCGGTCGTCGAGAAGCACAACGGCCTGTTCTTCTACCCGGTGCAGTACGAGGGCCTTGAGGCTTCGCCGAACATCTACTACACCGGTGCGACCACCAACCAGCAGATCATCCCGGCGATGGACTTCCTCGCCTCCAAGGGGGTGAAGAGGCTGTTCCTCGCCGGCAGCGACTACGTCTTCCCGCGCACCGCGAACGCGATCATCAAGCTCTACGCGGCCAAGCTCGGCATCGAGATCGTCGGCGAGGAGTACGTGCCCCTCGACAAGGACGACTGGACCACCCAGGTGGCGAAAATCGTGGCGGCCAAGCCCGACTTCATCTTCAACACCATCAACGGCTCGTCGAACGTCGGCTTCGTCAAGGCCTACTACGACGCCGGCCTCAAAGCGGCGACGACGCCGATCATCTCGGTGTCCATCGCCGAGGAGGAGGCGCCGGCCATGGGTCACGAGGTCACCGGCCACTACGCGTCCTGGAACTACTTCCAGTCGCTCAAGACCGACACCAACCCGAAGTTCATCCAGAGCTGGAAGGCCTACCCCAACAGCAGCGGCGTCACCTCAGACCCGATGGAGGCCGCCTACATCTCGCTGTACCTGTACAAGGCCCTCGTCGAGGCGGCCGGCTCGTTCGACGTCGACAAGGTGAACGCCGCGGCCAAGGCGAAGCCCATCACGTTCGACGCACCGGAGGGCAAGGTCACGCTCAACGGCGAAAACCACCACATCTCGAAGCCGGGCCACATCGGCCAGATCAACGCTCAGAAACAGTTCGACATCGTCTGGTCCTCCGACAAGTTCATCGACCCCGACCCGTTCCTCAACGGCTACGACTGGTTCCCGGCGACCACCCGCGACCAGCTCGTGAAATCCGCGGGCTGACCGCCCCACTCCCCACCCGGACGCGGGGTTGCGTGTCGCCTGCGACAGGCAACCCCGCGTACCGGACCCGATTCGGCGAAGCTCGCGAGCCGAACATCAGGCAAGCCCCCTCACCGCCCGCCCCCGCACAGAGAGCGAGAGCACATGGACGCTCTGGTTCCGCCGTTGCTGAACGGCACCGCACAGGGTGCACTGCTCCTACTCGCCGCGCTCGGCCTCTCGCTCACCTTCGGGCAGATGGGCGTGATCAACATGGCCCACGGCGAGTTCCTCATGATCGGCGCCTTCACCGCCTACCTCGTCCAGCAGGTCATCCACTCGAGCGGCCTGTCGATCCCGGTCGCTCTGCCGGTCGCGTTCGTCGTCGCCGGCCTACTCGGCCTCCTGCTGGAGGTCAGCATCATCCAATGGATGTACCGCAGGCCACTCGACACCCTGCTCGTCACGGTCGGTGTCAGCCTGATCCTGCAGCAGGCGGCACTGCAGATCTTCCCGTCCCAGGGTGTCCCGGTGGAGAAGCCCGACTGGCTCGACGGGCAGGTGAACATCCTCGGCTACGACTGGCCGCTGCGGCAGTTGTTCACCATCCTGCTGGCGACCGCCTGCGTCGCCATACTGGCGGCCTGGCTCAAGTACACCTCGTTCGGCCGCCGCATCCGGGCGACCGTGCAGAACCGGGACCTCGCCGAGACCGCGGGGATCTCCACACGCACCGTCGACCGCCTGACCTTCTTCGTCGGGTCGGGTCTGGCCGGGGTCGCGGGAGTGGCCGCGTCGCTCATCGGCGGCACGAATTCCCAGATGGGCGCGCAGTACATCATCCCGGCTTTTCTCGTGGTCGCCGCCGGCGGCATCGGCCAGCTCAAGGGCACCGTGATCGCCGCGTGGGGGGTGGGCGTCGTCCTCTCGTGCTTCGCCTCCTGGACGACCGGCAGCCTCGCGCAGGTGCTCGCCCTCATCCTCGTGATCGTCTTCCTGCAGCTGCGCCCGCAGGGCATGTTCACGGTGCGAACCAGGAGTCTGGTATGACGAAGTTGAAGCCACGGCTGTCCCTGCTCGGCATCGGGGTGTTCGCCGTCCTGCTCCTCGTGGTCGCTCCCCTCGTGCTCACCGATCACTGGCTCAGCAACCTCGGCAAGTACTGCTGCTGGGCGATCGCCGCCGTCGGCATCGGATTGGCGTGGGGCCGAGGCGGGATGCTCGTGATGGGGCAGGGGGTGTTCTTCGCCCTCGGTGCCTACTCGATGGCCATGCACCTCACGCTGGAGTCCGCCGGTGACGGAGTCCCGGGGTTCATGGTGCTCTACGACCCGCTCGCGCCGCTCCCGGCGTTCTGGGAGCCGTTCCGCAGCTCAGCGTTCACCCTGCTGGCGATCGTGCTGCTCCCGGTGATCGTGGCCGGCATCCTCGGCTACGCGCTGTTCAAGCGCCGTGTGAAGGGCGCGTACTTCGCGATCCTGACGCAGGCGCTCGCCGTCGCGCTCGCCACTCTGATCAGTTCCACAATCCGCGAGACCGGCGGCGACACCGGGCTCAGCGACTTCAAGTACTTCTTCGGTTTCGTACTGAACGACCCGGCGAACAGGAACATGGTGTACCTCATCGCGGCCGGGCTGCTCGTCGGGTGCCTACTCGTGGTGTGGCAGCTCTATCGCAGCCGCTTCGGTGAGCTCCTCGTCGCCACGCGGGACGCCGAGGAGCGCGTGCGCTTCCTCGGCTACGACCCGGCCAACATCAAGCTCGTCGCCTTCGTCGTCTCAGCGCTGATGGCAAGCATCGGCGGAGCGATGTTCGTGCCCATCGTCGGCATCATCACCCCGGCCGAGATCGGCGCCGCCGCCTCGATCCTCATGATCGCGGGCGTTGCCCTCGGCGGCCGCGCCTCGCTCTTCGGCCCCGCGCTCGGCGCGATGGCGGTCGGATGGGGGCAGTCGAGCCTCGGCTCGGTCTGGCCCGACGGCTGGACCTACCTCCTCGGCCTGCTGTTCATCGTCGTCATCCTCTTCCTGCCGAAAGGGCTGTCGTCGGTGCTCGCCAGGTTCACGGCAGCGCGCCGGAGCCCTGGCGAACAGCCCATCGCGGCGATCGCCGCCCCGCAGCTCGAGGAGGCGAAGTCATGACCGAAGCTTCTCTCGTCGTCACCGACCTCCACGTCGAGTTCTCGGGCTTCGTCGCGGTCGGCGGCGTCTCCTTCGACGCGCACCCCGGCGAGGTCCGGTTCCTCATCGGCCCGAACGGCGCCGGCAAGACGACCTGCATCGACGCCATCACGGGGCTCTCGAAGGCCACCGGCTCGGCGAGGCTCGGCCAGCAGGAGTTGCTCGGCAGGCCGGTGCACAAGATCGTCCGACTCGGGGTCGGCCGCACGTTCCAGACCGCGAGCGTCTTCGACGAGCTCTCGGTGCTGCAGAATCTCGACATCGCCGCCGGACTCCACCGCCCCTCGGTCTCGCTGCTGCGGACCCGGCGTGGCGTCGACCCGTCGATCGTGCAGGCGCTGGAGGAGACAGGACTCACCGGCGAACTCGCCACGCCGGCCGGCATCCTGTCGCACGGCCAGAAGCAGTGGCTGGAGATCGCGATGCTGCTCGTGCAGGACGCGAGGGTGCTGCTGCTCGACGAGCCCGTCGCCGGCATGAGCCAGGACGAGCGCACCGCGACCGGCGAGCTCCTGCAGCGCGTCGCGGCGAAGCGCATCGTGCTGGTAGTCGAGCACGACATGGACTTCATGCGCCGCTTCGCCACGCGCGTGACGGTGCTGCACCAGGGCAAGGTGCTCTCGCACGGCACGGTGGCCGAGGTGCAGGCCGACCCCAAGGTGCAGGAGGTCTACCTCGGCACTGCGGGAGCCGCGACCACGGCTGCCATGTCGGTCGTGCCCCTACCGGCGGCCGGGACGCGGAAGCAGGCGGCTGGGACGCGGAAGCAGGCGGCTGGGACGCAGAAGCAGGAGGAGGACTGACATGCTCGAGCTCACCGACATCGAGGCCGGCTACGGGCGCACGCGGGTGCTGCACGGCGTGACGGTGCCGGCCGGGAAGGTCGTGGCCGTGCTCGGCCACAACGGCGCCGGCAAGACGACGCTGCTGCGTGTCGCGATCGGGCTCATCAAGCCGTCGAAGGGCCGCGTGTTCTTCGACGGCGAAGACATCGCGTCGCTCGCCCCCAACAAGCGCGTCGCTCGTGGCATGGCGTACGTGCCGCAGGGTCAGCAGGCGTTCGGCCAGCTCACGACGCTCGAGAATCTGCAGCTCGTCGCCGACGGGCGCCGGGGTGGCAAAGCCCTCATCGACGCGCAGCTGGCTCGCTTCCCCGCATTGGAGCAGTTCGCAGCCCGGAGGGCAGGCCTGCTCTCCGGCGGGCAGCGCCAGCAGCTCGCGATCGCCCGCGCCCTCATCACCGAGCCGAAGCTACTCATCCTCGACGAGCCGACCGAGGGCATCCAGCCCACGATCGTCGCCGAGATCGAGCACACCATCATGCAGCTGGCCGACGAGGGCATCAATGTGCTGCTCGTGGAGCAGCACATCGGCTTCGCCCTCGAGGCCGCCGAGCGCTACGTCGTGCTCGCCTCGGGCTTCGTCACCCAGACCGACCAGGGAGGCGCGGCAGCCACCTCCACCGTGCGAGCCGCCATGGCGATCTGAGCCGAAATGACCGGCATCCGGGCCCGCAATGTTGTCGTAACATCGGACCCGGAGGATGCCCCCACGCGAGGTGCGTGAGGGGATGCCACTGTGAACAGGAAAGGCAACGCGCGCGCGGCCGCGGAGGACAGCCTCGAGGACTACGCCTTCCGATATGTGCCGCGCACCTTCCGGCGCTGGAGCGCGGCCTCCGTCGGCGCGACCGCCCTCGGGTCCATCGCGTTCCTCGCCGATTTCTCCATCGGCGCGAGCATCGGCATCGACCACGGCACCGGCAACGCCGTGCTCGGCATCCTGTTCGCGTCGGTCATCATCGTCATCGTGGGGGTGCCCGTCGCCTACTACGCCGCCCGCTACAACCTCGACCTCGACCTCATCGCCCGTGGCTCGGGATTCGGCTACTACGGCTCGATGATCACAACCGTCGTCTTCGCGGGCTTCACCTGTATTTTCTTCGCCCTGGAGGGCGCCATCATGGCACAAGGGCTGCAGGTGGCGTTGGGGATGCCGCTGTGGCTCGGCTATCTCATCTCGACCGTGGTCGTGATCCCGATCGTCATCTACGGCATGCGGGCGCTGGAGCGCCTGCATTTCTGGACCACGCCCCTGTGGCTCGCCCTCGCCCTGCTGCCGCTGCTGTGGATCCTCGTCTCCGACCCCGAGGCGGTGCTCGCCTTCACGTCGTTCACCGGCAGCTCCGACGGCTCGATCAGCTTCGGCGCCGTTGTCTCGAGCGCGGCCGTGTGCTTCGCCCTCACCCCGCAGCTGGCGGAGCAGATCGACTACATCCGCGCCATGCCGCCGCGCACCCCGTCGAACGCCCGCTCGTGGTGGACGTCGTTCGCGTTCTCCGGCCCGGGCTGGGTCATCTTCAGCGGCACCAAGCAGATGATCGGGGTGTTTCTCGCCGTCTACCTCCTCGTGCAGGTAGATCCCACCCTCGGGCACCACGCGACCGAACCGGTCAAGCAGTTCGTCGGCATGTACCAGACCCTCTTCCCCGACTGGCTCGCCATCGTCCTCGCCCTGGTGCTCATCGTGGTCGCGCAGGTGAAGATCAACGTGACGAACGCGTACTCGGGCTCGCTCGCCTGGTCGAACGTCTTCACCCGGGTGGCGAAGCACTATCCGGGTCGCACGATCTTCGTGCTGCTCAACCTCGTGATCGCATACGCGCTCATGATGCTGGACGTCTTCACCCTCATCTCCTTCGTGCTGAGCCTCTACGCGAACGTCGTCATGGCGTGGCTCGTGACGATCGCCACCGATATCGCGATCAACAAGTGGGTGCTGCGCATCTCGCCGCGCTTCCCCGAATTCCGCCGCGGCATGCTGCACGACTGGAACCCGGTGGGGCTCGTGTCGGTGGGGCTCGCCTCGGTGCTGTCGCTGCTCGCGTTCGCCGGGCTGCTCGGCGCCGCCGTCAAGCCGTTCTCGGTGCTCATCGCGATCGGCGTCGCGTTCGTCGCCACGCCGGTCATGGCCCTCGCCACGCGGGGGCGCTACTACCTGCGCCGCCGCTCCGACGGCATCGACTCCCCCCTGTTCGACGACCACGGCAACCCCTCGGGCGAGCGGCTCCGGTGCCATGTCACCGGGTATACGTTCGAGCGGCCGGATATGCTGGCCTCGGCCCAGCGAGGACCGTACGGCGAGGTGCAGTACGTTTCGTCGCTGGCGCTCACGCTCGACGATTCCGATCGCTACGTGCTTCCGCCGGAAGTCACCGGGCCCTCGCGCTGGGCGACCGCTCGAGGCAGGGGGACGTGATGGAGGAGCCGGTCGACACGGCGACCGCGATTCTCGCGAGCGCCGCGGTGCTGCTGCGTGAGCACACGTTCGACGACATCTCCTATCGTGCCCTCGCCGACGAGGTCGGCATCTCGGAGCGCACGGTCTACCGGCAGTACCCCACGCGTGCGCACCTGCTCGCCGCACTCTCGAACTGGATCGAGCAGACCCATTTCCCGCTGCCGCCGTTCGTGACTGTGGCCGATTTCCGCGCCGCCGTGCACGAGCGCTTCCACGCTTTCGACGCGTCGCCCGCGTACGCGTACGTCGGCGCACGGGCGTCCGCGATCTCGCCGACGCTCGACGCCGAGCCTGCCTACATCACGCGTGCGATCGAGGCGATGCTCGACGTGGCGGCGCCGACGCTCAACCGACGGGATCGGCGGCGGGTCGCGGCATCCCTGCGTTACTTCTCGTCGGCGATGTTCTGGGCGCGACTGCGCACAGGCTTCGACCTGGATGCCGACGAGATCTGCGACGCGTTCGATCGCGCTGTGGGCACCGTGCTCGCGAGGCTGCTCGACGCGACGTGGGCGAAGCCGTGACCGGGTCGACGGCCGTCCTGGAGCTGAGCGGCACGCAAGCGGCGATCCTCGCCGCCTACGCCGAGCTGATCGAGGAGATCGGCAGTGACGACGTGTCGTACCGGCTCGTCGCGCGCCGGGCCGGCATCGCCGAACGCACGGTGTTCCGCAACTACCCCACCCGCGTCAATCTGCTGCTGGCGACCGCGACGTGGATCGAGGCGACGGTGTTCGCCCGCGAGGAGTCGCACTCGATCTTCGACATCCCCCTCGCGATCCGCGACGCGATGCACCGGTACGACGCACGGCCGGAGCTCGCGCACGTCGTCGCCGAGACGGCGATGCGCGGCGTGCGCGGCGCGGCGCCGTCGCTCGGCCGGGCGCACCTCGAGCGGCTGCTGGATGCCGAGGTGCCATCTCTGGACGCGGCGCAGCGCAGGGCGGTCATCGTGGCGCTGTCCCACCTCGACTCCGCAGCGACCTGGGTGACGTTTCGCCGAGAGTTCGGCATGGACCGGCGTGACATCGCCGACGCCGCCGCGTGGGCGGCCGAGGCGGTGCTCGACGGCATCCGCGACCGCGTCGCCCCGTAGGCGCCAAGGGCGCGCCCTTAGCGGTCGCGCGGACAGGCCCGGGATCAGGGACGTCGGTAGAGGGCGCCATGCCTGCCGAATCAGGCTACGTAGGGTGATGGAGAACGCGTTGATGACCCGCTCTCTGCGTTCGTTGCGGCGTTGCGGCCGGCCGTCGCCGAACAACCACTGTCCGCGATCGACTCGGATGCACATCCGAACCGCAACACCTGCGACAACTTCTCGAAGACGAGGCATCCCGTGCCCGCCTCGTACCCGGGCCAACCCCGTCTGAGCTGTTCGCGCGACCTCTAGGTCGACGAGCGGCGGAAGAGCGCGCCGATCCGCCGCTGCCACGGCGAGTCGGATTCTTCCTCGGGCATGTCGGCGAAGCTTCCCCCGGCGTCGCGTTGGGCCCGGGTGGTTCCTCGCCGACCACCCTCCTTCGCGATGACGAACAGACCGTAGGCGCCGAAGATGGCGAGCACGGCCGTCTCGACCACCGGAAGCGATTTGGTGGCGGCGTCCAGCGCGTGCCGGATGGCGTCCCGCTCGCCTTCCTCGGCCCACGCGGCGGAAAGGCAGGCCAGGGCGATGTCCTCCAGCTCGCTGCTCGACCGCTCCAGCGCCGCGAGTTCGCGTTCGAGGGCGGGCCCGTCCTCGGCCGCGGCGACCATCCGCTCCCGCATGTCCTCCGGCGGCAGGTCGTCGAGCCGCTCCGAGAGGTAGTACCGCAACGCCTGCTGGACGAGATCGGGGGACGCCGAGATCGCGGTCAGCAGACCGGCCAGGCTGTCGTCGTCCTCGGTCATGGTGGGGCTCCCTCCGATGTGCTCGCCCACCAGCCGCCCGCTGCCGTCGGCGCGTAGGCCAGCCAGGTGGGCAGGTGCTCCGCCGCGGCCAGGCTCGC
Organism: Actinoplanes sp. ATCC 53533; assembly: GCF_003947245.1. Classification (NCBI taxonomy): domain Bacteria; kingdom Bacillati; phylum Actinomycetota; class Actinomycetes; order Micromonosporales; family Micromonosporaceae; genus Actinoplanes; species Actinoplanes sp. ATCC 53533. Next base: position 62,753 of record NZ_QHHV01000108.1, read on the forward strand.
CGCCCGCACCGCGACGGCGGGTGGATCGGTGTGATCGACGAGGCGACGCACCGCGTCGGCGAAGACCGGGAGGGTACGCCTCGCCGGTATGTTCCATCGGGGCGCGATGAAGGTGCGGGTGCCACGCCGCCGTAGCGCCGAGTAGAGGCCGAGCTGTTCGGTGCTTCCGGCGTCGTGGGTGCGGGCCGTGGAGCACGCGGCGGACACGACGACCGGGCTCGCCGCGGGCAGGTGGTCACAGTCGTCCCAGGTGAACTGATGCCGTCGCCCCGCCGCCGTGGCGGCCTCGACGGAGCCGCGCAGGGGCAGGGAGCCACCCGCGGCGAGCAGCCAGGCGACGGTGGGCTCGGTGACGGGTGCGTACCCGTGGCAGAGCACGACGCAGAGGTCCGCGCGCCGCAGCATTCCGGCGAGGCCCGCATGGTCGGCCGGGCTGCTGTGTTCGGTGAGCGCGGCGGACCCCAGACCCCGCAGCCCGTCGACGACGTCGTCGAAGGCGCCGATCACCTCGATGTCCTCGGCGAAGCGCGGTGCGACGGCACAGCCCAGGCCGGCCAACCGCGGTGCCGGCCGGTCGAACTCGGAGACGACGGCGGACCAGGACGGCACCGAGAAGGTGGGCCGGTGCGGCGTCACCGCGACGTGCCAGGGGGTACGGGTCGCCGTCGGGTGGGCGATGAGCACGACCGTCTCGTCCGGCCTCGAGTGCCGGGTGACGAATCGCGCGAACCAGTCGGCGGCTTCGCGCCACATCGGCAGGTCGAACGGGTCACCGCGGCGGTGGTCGTGCCAGCCGCCGAGCTTCGCGGTGAGGTGGCGGGCGAGGAGGTCGAGGTCGACCGGCGAGGGCTCGGCCACGGCGGTCGTGACGGTGCCGTCCCGGACGACCGTGACGACCGGTCGTGGGCCGTCGGTCCGGTCCTCCCAGTCGATCACCGCGATCGAGCCGGGCGCGGCGGTCAGGACGCTGTCCCACGGCGCCGCGGCCCCTGGTAGGGAGGTGCGGCGGCCGATGATGTCCCGGCCGAGATCGATGGCGACCCGCCGGTACTCCGCCGGCAGACCGGCCGCGCCCACGGCGCGTTCGATGTCGCGGGTGAACCCTCGGAGGAATCGGGTGGACAGGTGGTTCCGGGCGAGTTTCCGCTCACCGGAATAGGCGGCGGCCAGCTCGGCGAAGGCCCGGTCCAGGCCGGCACGAACCTGCTCGGGCCGGTCGCGCCGCGCGGCCGCGGCCGCGAGGGCCATCGCGGCCATCGGCTCCGCATCGCCCCATGACTCGCACAGGTCGGCCAGTGCCTGCCACAGCACTGCCGGCTCGCCGGCGCCTGTTCGGTCGGACAGCAGGGCCAGGAGCCGCAGTGCCTGCTTGGCCGGCTCGGTCAGGGCCGATCGTCCGCACTTCTTCCAGGTGTGGTGGAGGTGCTCGACCACGGTGGCGGCCGTCCGCCTGCCGTCCGGCGTGTTCAGCACATCCGGCGAGCTCAGGAGCGCGGACGCGAAAGGGATCAGGACGGCAGGGTCGGCGAGGTCGTCGATCGGCACGGCGCGCAGGGCGCTCGCGGCCTCGACGGGCCGGCCGGTGGCGGCCAGCACATTGGCCAGGGCCGCGTCGAAGAGGGCGGCGGAGCCGGCGTGCGGCCCGGAGGCCAACCGCCTGGCGTCGAGGGCGACGGTGAGCGCCTCATCCAGCTGTCCCAGCTCGATGAGGGCCCCGAGCAGCGCATGACGCGTCGTCAACTGCGTGACCGTGTCGCCCTCGTACGCTATCTCCCGCAGCTCGGTGGCCGCCTCCTCCGTCCTGCGGCAGTGCCGCTTGGCGACGGCGAGCGTCCCGCGCAGCTCCGTCAGGTCATCGGCCGGAACACCGGTGGCCAGATCACCGGTGGCCAGATCACCGGTGGCCAGAAAGTCGGTGAGCAGCGTGACAGCCTCGGCGGGCCGCCCGACGCCGATGAGCGCTTCGCCGCGTACGCGCTGCAGTTCGGCGCGTTCGCCGAAGCCGAGGGTGCTCTCGAAGGCGCGCGGTGACTCACCGATCCGGGCGAGAAGCTCGGCAGGCGCCGAGATCTTGCTCAGGATGGCCCCGGCCCAGATCTCACAGGTGACTCCGGCCTCTCGCGAGCCGGGCCACCAGCCGGCCATGGTGTCCGCCATCTGCCAGACCTGGTCGGGGGTCAGCGCCGGCACCGCGCCGAGCAGCCTGTCGGCCGCGCGCAGCGCCGCCGCGGGGTGACGCCCGGGCGCGAACGGCTGGAGTGCGTCAAGGACCTGTTCGGGCGACAGTTGCGTTCCCGGTTCGAATCGCAGCGACTCGAGCAGGTCGGATCCCAGGCTGTCGTAGCCCGCGCGGCGGCCGGCTTCGACGATGGGGCCGGTCAGGGTGGAGCCGGTCCGCATGACCATCGCGGCGGCGGCGTTGAAGAGGCGCCGGTGGTCCACGGTCGCCCGGGCCCGGGCCTCGGCTGTCCGGCAACCGCGCAATGTCGCGAGCACTTCCGGCTCCGTCGGCGCCGCGGACAGCAGGACCTCGTGGTGGAGCCAGGTCTCGGCCCAGCCCGCGGCCTCCGGATCGGGCCGGCCACTCTCGACGCAGACGCTGGCCAGCAAGGCATGTGCTGAATAGCGAAGGGCCTCGGAGACCTCGCTTCCGAGCAGCGCTCGCAGGACCGGTACCACCTTCTCCGCCGTCGCCGGGAGCAGCCCGCCCTCGGGCACGTGCCGCCGCAGGTCGCGTTCCAGCCGATCGCCGGTGTTCGCCGCCCATCTCGCACACAGTGCCGCCAATGCCCGCGCCTGCAGCCCCGCGAGGAAGTCCAGGACGGCGTCCGGTTCGGCGCCGGGCGGCACCGTGAACGGCCCTTCGGTCAAGCCCGTACCCACGATGGCGGCCGCGCCCACGAACGCCTCGGCGTCACATGCGTCGAGCGCGGCCGGGGGAATCCCGTCCGGCTCCCCGGAAGTGATGATCTCCGTGAGGGTGGCCAGGCGTTCGTGCCATCGTGTTACCAGCCAGCCGCGGAGATGGTCGGGTGACGGGACGATCGTCGTGGCTATTCCCCGCCCTCGAAGATCATCAGCGGTTTCCTGGGCCAGCTTCGGCTGATCGTGGGCCAGGCTGGTCAGCGCGACCCCGGCGACCTTGTCGATGGCCGAGCAGAGCACGAGCGTCGGGGCGACACCGGACTTGCGCTCACACACCGGGCACGGCACCTCGTCCAGCGCCCCGGAGAGAAACGCGGTCGTCTCGGGAAGGTTGTCCACCCGGATGATCAGGACCGCGCCGCCACCCGCGGTGCCCGGAACGGGCGCACCGCAAGCGCGGCACGGATGGTCTGCCGAATCCTTGGCCATGGCGGGCATGGGCCGCTCCCCGGGGACGTCGGATGGCGCCGAGGGGCAGCGTAACCGGCTGGCGTCCGGCGAGCTGTCACCTGGGCGACGCCCCGTTTCCGGCACCCGCACCGCGCCGCAGGCTCGTCACCATCGCCGTCAGCAGGACCGCGATCGTCAGCCCGCACGCGACCAGATTCGCCAGGAACAGAACCCGTGACGGTAGCCCGAACAGAGTCACGTCGTTCTCGACGAGTGCGAACACATCGGCCAGCAAGGCGAGGTACGGCGGAAGGAGAACCGCGGAGACGACGAGTCGATGCTGGTCGCGCAGGAAGCCGACCGAGCGTTCCTCCACCGCCAGCGCGACGAACAACGTCGCGAGGATCTGCGCCAGGGTGCCCACCCGGTCGAGGTCATCCGACATGGCTCCATTGTCGCCGCGCCGCGCCCCGTCCGATATGGCGAGTTCCCGTCGGCCGGCTCGCTGGCCGGTCGACATGGCTCTATTGTCGCCGCGCCGCGCCCCGTCCGGTACGGCGAATTCCCGTCGGCCGGCTCGCTGACCGATCGGCCGCCGCCGATCCGCGGCCTGCTGGAGCGCCTCGATGCCTGCCACGATCCGGCGGGCGTCGTCCACCTCCTCGCGGTCGCTGGCGCCTACCGCCGAGCGTGACCATGCGCGAGACGGAAACAGGCCCGGATTCGCGTTTCCGCACGGTCCGGGTGCAAGCCTTGCGGAACCGGTGCAACAATCGCGCGAAGGGCCCGGGGGATAAACCGGACCGAAAACCTACGACCCGACCGTACGGCCGTCGGGTGAGTGCGTGCTGCGCCGATAGAATGCAACATATCTGCATATCGGCGGCATTGACTCCCGACGATGGATCTACCTATGTTTCTCGCATACGTTTCGCCGACGTCACGGCGCACCGCCGGCCGGCTGCCGCTCCTCCGCACCCGCCCTCGCCGGGAAACGATTCCGTCCTGAGAAGGGGGATCCGCCATGCGCGGGAAACCATTGCTCGCCGCCGTCGTGGGCGCCGCGCTGACCGTTCTGCTCGGAGTGGCCGGCACCGGCGCGGCCCTCGCCGACGTGTTCTTCGGCGACACGTTCGACGACGGTGACGCCAGCGGCTGGACGAAGACGGGCGGTAGCTGGTCCGTGGTCACCGACGGCTCGCCGGCCTACCGCCAGGCGAGCACCGGCGCGAGCGCCAGGACCCAGGCCGGCGAGCTGACCTGGACCGACTACACCGTGCGGGCGCGGGTCAAGCCGATCGCCTTCGCCACCACCGCCCGCTCGGCCGGCATCACCGCGCGCAGCACATCGCTGAGCAGCTACTACGCCCTGGTGCTGACCGGCGGGGGAGCGGCGCAGCTGCAGCGGGTCTCGAACGGAACAGTCACGGTGCTCGGCACCGCGGCGGTCGGCGTCAGTTCCGGCACCTGGTACACCCTCGCGCTGCGGGTGACCGGCTCCACCCTGGCCGGCTCGGTCGACGGCGTCCAGGTCGTGGGGGCGACCGACCCGACGTTCAGCTCCGGCCGGATCGGACTGGTCACCTCGTACGCCTCGGCCTCGTTCGACGACGTGGCCGTCGAGACCCCCGGCCCGGGCCCCGACCCGACCGGCACGACACCGCCGACCACCCCGCCGGATCCCGGCAACTGCCGGGTCGCCGGAGCGCCCGCCGGCTTCGCGTCGGTCAATGCCTGGGGCCAGAACGGCACAACCGGCGGTACGGGTGGAGCCACCGTCGCGGTCGACACGGCGGTGGAGTTGCTGGCCGCCATCGCCCGGCCCGAGCCTCTCACCATCTGCGTCAGCGGGACGATCACCCTGCCGGCCGGCATGTACGACGTCGCCTCGGACAAGTCGATCGTCGGCGTCGGCGCGACCGCGGGCATCAGCGGCGGCGGCTTCAACATCGGCCTGCCGGTCTCCGCCGCGACGACGCCCCCGGCCGATGCGGTGCACAACGTGATCATCCAGAACCTGTCGTTCCGCAACGCCGCCGACGACTCGATCAACGTGCAGATGTTCTCGCACCACGTCTGGCTCGACCACAACGACCTGGCCCAGGGCTACGACGGCCTGATCGACGTCAAGCGCGGCTCGTCGTACGTGACCGTGTCGTGGAACCACACCCACCACCACACCAAGAACATGCTGCTCGGCCACGACGACGGCAACGCCGCGCAGGACACCGGCCGGCTCATGGTCAGCTACCACCACAACTGGTTCGACCGGACGCCGCAGCGCAACCCGCGGGTCCGCTTCGGCGAGCCGGTGCACGTCTACAGCAACTACTACGTCTACACCACCGACACCGGTGTGGCCTGCCAGAACAACGCCGGGTGCGTGGTCGAGGGCAACTACTTCGAGGACGTCGAGGAGCCGGTGACGAACACCTACGCCGGCCCGGCCGGCCGGTGCGTCGCCCGCAACAACGTGTTCGCCGGGGAGTCGGGCGCCGCGGTGTGCTCCGGCACTGTCCGGGAACCGTCCGCGTACTACGCGTACACCCTGGACGACCCGAACGCCGTCAAGGCGATCGTGACCGCGGGCGCCGGCGTCGGCCGCGGCTGAGGGACAACAACCACTACCGCGACCTCGGAGGCTGTCATGACCTGGCGCGCTGTTCTCACCGCCGCCCTCACCGCGACGCTGGTGGCCGCCGGCGCGCCCGGCACCGGCCCGGCCGCCGCGGCCGCACCGGCCGGTGCGCCGGACGGGTTCGCCGCCGTGCCGGCGCTGGGCCTGTCCGGCACCACCGGCGGCGTCGGGGGACCGACCGTCACGGTCGACACCACCGACGAGTTGCTCACCGCCATCGACACGGTCGGCCCGATGATCATCCAGGTGGCCGGGACCATCGCGATCACCAGCAAGCAGGGCGTACGGCCGAACAAGACGATCGTCGGCCTCGGGTCCTCGGCGGTCATCTCCGGCGGCGGTTTCGACTTCTACCGCTCGTTCAACGTGATCGTGCGGAACCTGACGTTCGCCGACGCCGAGGACGACGCCGTCAACGTCGGCCAGCAGTCGCACCACATCTGGATCGACCACAACACCTTCGTCCGCCCGGTGGACGGCTCGATCGACATCGTCCGCGGCGCCGACTACGTGACGGTGTCCTGGAACCACTTCGCGGCGACCGACAAGAGCATGCTGATCGGCCACTCCGACGGCGCGGCCTCCACCGACATCGGGCACCTGCGGGTCAGCATCCACCACAACTTCTTCGACAATTCCCGCCAGCGGCACCCGCGGGTGCGCTTCGGTGAGCCGGTGCACGTCTACAACAACTACTTCCTCGGCAACGAGCTCTACGCGGTCGCCTCGACGATGAACGGCGGCGTGCTGGTGGAGGGCAACTACTTCAGCGGCGTGGCCCACCCCTGCCACTCGACCGGCGGATACGCCGACAGCGGGCCGGGCCGGCTGGTGCAGCGCGGCAACGTGTTCGTGGGCTCCGGGCCGTGCGAGGCCGGCGGCGCGGTCGCCGAGCCGCGCGGCTATTACGCCTACACGCTCGACGCCGCGGCGGCCGTGCCGGGCCTGGTGGCGTCCGGGGCCGGCGCGGGCCGCCTCTGAGCGCCTGGAGAGTCTGAGCGTCTGGAGAGTCTGAGCGTCTGGAGAGTCTGGGCGTCTGGAGAGTCTGGGCGTCTGGAGAGTCTGGGCGTCTGGAGAGTCTGGGCGTCTGGAGAGTCTGGGCGTCTGGAGAGTCTGAGCGTCTGGAGAGTCTGAGCGTCTGGAGAGTCTGCGCGCCTACAGAGTGAGCAGAGCGGCCAGGAAGAGGACGAACGCCGTCCAGGTCGACACCGCGTTGATCCAGTTGATGGTGAAGTAGCGCCGCCGTCCGGCCTCCCAGTTCGCCGGCATCGCCTCGGGGTCCCAGGCCAGCATCACGTCGTAGTGCGGCTCCTTCCACACGTTGGCGACGACGTACACCCCGACGATCACCAGAGCCAGGCCGATCGCGGTGAGCACGAAGGCGGCGCTGCCCCGATCGTCCCAGCCGGCCACGAGCGCGACGATCGGCGCGATGCCCATTCCGATCGAGCAGGCATAATTGAACCAGGCCTTTCTGGCGAATCGAAGAAATGCCCCCAGGAAACCCCGGAAGCTCCGGCCGTCCATCGCCGCGAGCATCGGGTGCAAGATGGTGGTCAGCATCGCCAAGAGGCCGGACCACGACCCCGCGAAGAAGACGGACGCGGCGAGCGCCCATTTCTCGACCGTCATGCCACCCCCAGCGCTGGCAGAGGCACCAATGATATGCGTCGACGCATCGTCGGGGAACAATGCGCCGGGTGCGTCAGCCGGGACCCGGCCGGGGTGGTTTGAGGCTGTAGGCCAAACGGCCGATCTCGCCCACATCGTTGACGTCCACCTGGCCACGGATCAACAACGCACCGTTTCCCCAGGTCATGAGGTAGGTCGCCCCGGACTGGAAGACGGCCCGGTTGCCGTGGTGCCAGGTGCGCCGGCCACCCGCGGTGGCCCGGCGGGCGATCTCGTCGGCCGCCTCCGGGTCGAACGCCTCCGTCACGTGCAACGCCGGCGGCAAGGCGGTCCCGTTGGTCACTCTCGTACCCGGTGGAACGTAGACATAGCGCCGGGTGTTCGGCACGTCCGACGCCACCGCAACGGCCTCGACCGGCGACCCCAGCGCCCGGGCGGCCTGCGCCGGAGTGACCAGCAGATCCTCGCCGCCACGCATACCGGGGCCGTTGACCGACGCGGGAAGCCCGAGGACCTCCAGCCGCTTCACCTTGCGCCCACGCGGGGTCAGGTGCAGCCGGACCCGCGCACCCGCCACCACCCGCGCGTAGTCGGCGGAGCCGACCGGCGTCCCGGCGATCCGCCCGGCCCGGCCGTCCTCAACGGCGATCCAATGGCTGCGGATCGCGCCGTCCTCGCCGCTGTAGAGGATCTTCCGTTCCAGAACGGTGCCCTCCACCACCTCGGTGCGGGCGTAGTCGAGCAGGAAGCGCAGCGCGACGACAAATGCGAGCGCGGTGACGGCGAGGATCGCCACGATCGCGACTGCCCGCCACCGAGGCGGAAACAGACCGGCGAACACCAGGGTCGTGGCGACGCCGGTGCCGATCCAGGCGAACAGCAGCCCGGCCCACAGCCCGGACCGCGGTCGAAAACCGGTGCCCGAGCCATACACCACCTCCCGGCCGTCGACGACGGACCGGCGTCGTGCCCGGGCCCGGAGTTCCTCCCGTACGCCGATGACCACCGCGACGCCGACCAGGACGAGCACGGCTACCCAAGCGCCGATCTCCTTGACGAACTCCACGAGCGCATTGTCCGCCGCCAACGCAACGGTCCTTCGGCGCGGCGCGGCGCGGCGCGGCGCTACCTGCCGCCCGCCGGAACCTCCCGCGGGACGGATCCGGTCGGCGGTATCCGCTTGCCGACATGGCCGAGTACGGCACCCGCCGTTTGTGATCATGGCGTGGGCGTGGGCGTGGGGCGTGGGCGTGGGCGTGGGCGTGGGCGTGGGCGTGGGCGTGGGCGTGGGCGTGGGCGTGGGCGTGGGCGTGGGCGTGGGCGTGGGCGTGGGCGTGGGCGT
>NZ_QHHV01000109.1:0-39997 GCF_003947245.1 Actinoplanes sp. ATCC 53533
GTCACCTTCCACTTCACCCCGGTCGGATCGTCGTGGATCAACCAGATCGAAACCTGGTTCGGGATCATCACCAAGCAGGCCATCCGCCGGGGCACGTTCACCTCGGTCAACGCCCTGATCCACCGCATCCGCGCCTACATCGAGCACTGGAACACCGATCCGGAACCGTTCGTCTGGACCGCCACCGCCGACGAGATCCTGGCCAAGGTCCGCTGGGTGCAGGCCAGTGTCAGGCAACTCGTCGACAACAACGCCAAGTAACACAACCAGAATCACGCGACACTAGTGTTGGCGCTCGCTCGACGCTCCACCCGGCGCCCTGCGTGACCCCTCGCCGCGTTCATCTCCGACTGCTTCACCACCGTGTGCCGCCTACGCGAAGACCACGAGTCCCGCGCCGGGCAGATCCCGGCGATCATCTCGCGGGGGATCTGGTCGAAGCCCCATCGATCTGATCTCCGAATTCCTCGCCCTGATCGGCCCACCCGACAACATCGTGGTTGTTGCCCTTGCCCTGCGCTACGCCGGTCGGCAAGTCCCCTGCGTAGTCATACTGGCCGCCTGGTCGGCCACACCCGGCTCATCGAAACGCCTTCTCACCCGCATCTGACCTGACGCGAACCCACCCTCGGGTTGAGCAATCGTGGCGTGGCAATTGCCGATCTAGCTTCGGCCGGTGATTACGCGGGCGCGCAGAATGCCTCATGAGACACCCGGAGTCTGGAGAAGGACGGGGGTGCGCGCAGTCAGCTACGTCGACGGCGGCCGGGTGCGGGTGCTGTCGCGCAAACGGCAACGACGTCACGGCCACCTACCCCGAGTTCGGCGGGCTGGAACGGCTCGGCGGTTGACACCGCCGTGAACTGTGGTTGTCACAAAACAGCGGCGCGGATCGACCTTGCTGGTGAAGCAACCTTGGGAGGAGCACACCAGATGCATATCGTCGTTCCGAACTGCGAGCTCGTCTTGATGTCCAGGTTTGCGAGCAGCTCGGTGACGAACCCGCCACAGCCTTCCGCGGTTCCACCCGGGCGAACCGGCCCGCGAACGCTGCGATCATCTGGTCACCGACCTGCTGCCACCGTGCCGGGTTTACGCTGTGACCTGCGGCCACCGCAAGATCTGAAGTCTTGTCCACAACAGACTCAGGATCACGCGGTGGCCGCTCTGTTCCCGGCCACCTTGGCCATGATCACGAAGTACGGCTGCCGTACTAGCTAGGGCGCCACCCGAGAACGACCGCAAGCAACCGAAATAACACGCAGCGCAGTCACTGGGACACCGAAGGTGGCCGAGAGAATGTACTCGATCACACCCGCTCTGAGCTGCGAGAACAGCCTCGTTTAGTCCTTCAGGAGCTGACGGGCCATGACGATGCGCTGCACCTGGTTCGTGCCCTCGTAGATCTGGGTGATCTTGGCGTCGCGCATCATTCGTTCCACCGGGTAGTCGCGGGTGTAGCCGTACCCGCCCAGCAGTTGCACCGCGTCCGTGGTGATCTCCATTGCCGCGTCCGACGCGAAGCATTTCGCCGCCGCCCCGAAGTACGTCAGGTCCGCGTCGCCGCGCTCGCTCTTGCCCGCCGCCACGTACGTCAGCTGCCGGGCCGCCTCCAGTTTCATTCCCATGTCGGCGAGCATGAACTGGATGCCCTGGAATTCGGCGACCGCCTTGCCGAACTGCTTGCGCTCCTTGACGTAGCCCTTCGCGAAGTCCAGCGCGCCCTGGGCGATTCCTACCGCTTGCGCCGCGATCGTCACGCGGGTGTGGTCCAGCGTCTTCATCGCCGTCGCGAAGCCGGTGCCCTCTTCGCCGATCATCCGGTCCAGCGGGATCCGTACGTTGTCGAAGTAGACCTCTCGGGTCGGGCTGCCCTTGATGCCCAGTTTCTTTTCCGGGGCGCCGAAGCTGACGCCCTCGTCGGATTTCTCCACCACGAACGCCGAGATGCCCCGGGACCGGGCGGCCGCGTCGGTGACCGCGAAGACCGTGTAGTACTCCGAGACGCCGGCGTTGGTGATCCAGCGCTTCACGCCGTTGAGCACCCAGTAGTCGCCGTCGCGGACCGCCCTGGTCGACATCGAGACGGCGTCGCTGCCGGCTTCCGGCTCCGACAGGCAGTACGAGAACATCGCCTCGCCGGCCGCGACCGGGGTCAGGTAGCGCTCCTTGAGCGACGCCGAGCCCGCGATGATCAGCGGCATCGTGCCGAGCTTGTTCACCGCCGGGATCAGCGACGAGCTCGCGCAGGCCCGGGCGACCTCCTCGATCACGATCGCGGTGGCCAGGGCGTCCGCGCCCGCGCCGCCGTACTCGGCCGGGATGTGCGGCGCGTGGAAGTCCGAGGACCGCAGGGCGTCGTAGGAGGCCTTGGGGAACTCGCCGCTCTCGTCGGCCTCGGCCGCGTTGGGCGCCACCCGGGCGTCACAGACCTCACGCACGGCAGCGCGGATGGTCTCGTGATCCTCCGGCAGCTGGTAAACGTCGAAATCAGACATGGATGTGGCCCTTTCCTCTGCGGCTCCCGGCCTATGTTACCGACGCGTAGGGTACGCGCACTATCCTTCGCCGCGGACGGCGCGCGGATCGTGGTAGCGCCGTCATGAGAAGGTGAATGCCACGTTTCGGCGCAGGTCCCCCTCCCGCGCCCCGTGTGAGTGGAGTTTCTCCCCGTGACCATCCCGTACCCGACCCACCCGGCCGTGCCCGCTTTCGCCGAGGTCGAGCCGTCCTCCGGGGCCGCCCGGCCCCGGCTGGCCTTCCTCGGCACGGGCTATCTCGGTGCGACGTACGCGATCTGCTTCGCCGAGCTCGGCTACGAGGTCCTCGGTTTCGACGTCGACGAGGCCAAGATAGCCAAGCTGGCGGCCGGGCAGGTGCCGTTCCACGAGGCCGGGCTCGACGAGTTGCTGCGGAACAACCTGGCCGCGGGCCGGTTGCGCTTCACCACCTCGTACACCGAGGTCGCCGACTTCGCCGACGTGCACTTCATCTGCGTCGGGACCCCGCAGCGCGGGGACGGCATGGGCGCCGACCTGTCGTACGTCGAGACGTCGGTGACCAACCTCGCGCGGCACCTGACCCGCCGGGTCCTGATCGTCGGCAAGTCGACCGTCCCGGTCGGCACCGCGGAGTGGATCGAGCAGCTCGTCGCCAAGCACACCGACCCGGAGCTGGGCGTCGAGGTGGCCTGGTCGCCGGAGTTCCTGCAGGAGGGCTTCGCCGTCGAGGACGTGCTACGGCCCAACCGGATCGTCGTCGGCGTCAAGTCCGACTGGGCCAACGGCATGCTGTACGCCGCGCACAAGGGCGTCTTCGACCTGGCCGCCACCGAGGACCGCGAGGTGCCGCTGGTGGTGACCGACTTCGCCACCGCCGAGCTGGTCAAGGTGGCCGCGAACGCCTTCCTGGCCACCAAGATCTCATTCATCAACGCCATGGCCGAGGTCTGCGAGGTCGCCGGCGGTGACGTCACCCAGCTCGCCCGGGCCATCGGCTACGACCCGCGGATCGGCAACCGCTTCCTGCAGGCGGGCGTCGGCTTCGGCGGCGGCTGCCTGCCCAAGGACATCCGCGCGTTCCAGGCCCGCGCCCAGGAGCTCGGCGCCGGCGAGGCCCTGCGCTTCCTGCACGAGGTCGACCTGATCAACCTGCGCCGCCGCAGCAAGGTGCTGCAGCTCGCCGCCGAGCTGCTCGACCGCCGTTCCGGCCCGGCCGGGCCGGACCTGTCCGGCACCCGGATCGCGGTGCTCGGTGCCGCGTTCAAGCCCAATTCCGATGACGTACGGGACGCGCCGTCGCTGGCCGTCGCCGCCGCGCTCGCCAAGGCCGGCGCCGACGTGCACGTGTACGACCCGCAGGGCATGGAGAACGCCCGCGTCGCCCAGCCGGCCCTGCACTACGAGAACTCGATGGCCGACGCGGTCACCGGCGCGGAGTTGGTGTGCGTTCTCACCGAGTGGGCCGATTTCCGCAACGCGGACCCGCACGTGCTCGGTGAACTGGTCGCCGGCAAGCGGGTCATCGACGGCCGGAACTGCCTGGACTCGGTCCTCTGGGCCCGCGCCGGCTGGCAGTACCGGGGCATGGGCCGCCCCGCGCCGGCACTCTGACCCATGCCGAAATGACCCTTCGGCCGCGAACCTGCCGGGTTCGCGGCCGTTTCCATTGATCTCGGCCTGCCTGAGACTGTTCTAATGAGGTGTCGGTTGCTTCGGTAGACGGGTCGAGGAGGTGCCGTGGCGCAGGCTAAGGAGCCGGACGGCTACGACGAGGAGCTCGCCCGCATCGAGGCGTCGATCGCCGACCTCAAGATTCGGGACATGGCGGCCGCCAAGGAACGCACGCAGATCGCCAGCAAGATCCAGGCGGCGCAGTTCCAGCGCGACATCCTCGCGCATGCCAACCAGCAGAAGAAGCGCGCCGCGAAGCCCGCTCGCAAGGTGCGCCGGCGGCCGGTCGAAGGGCCGCCGTCCTGGGCCGAGCCCGGCACTCCGTACACGGAGCCGCCCGGCGTGGCCACCGACGGGGTGACCGTGCTGGTCGACGATCCACCGCCCACCGAGCAGCCGCCGCCCCCGCCGCGCCGCCCGCGGGTCGTCCCGCTGCCGCCCGAGCCCGAGCCGCCGCACCCGCACGGGCACGCGCCCGAGACTTCCTCCCAGTCGGTGCAAAACATTTTGCTCGCCCTCAGCGCGCTGGTGCTCGGCGTCGCCGCCGTCGTCTTCGCGGGTGCGACCACCAATGCGGTGGGCCGCGCCCTGATTCTGGCGATCTTCACGGCCATCGCGCTGGGTGTCGCGCCGAGCGTCTCCCGTCGCGGCCTCACCTCCACCGCCGAGACCCTGGCGGCGGTCGGGCTGGTGCTGCTGCCGATGACCCTGTTCGCGCTGCACGGCAACCGCGCGCTCGGCGGCGCGGCGGTGCCGGCCCCGGTCTTCCTCGGGGTGACGCTGCTGGTCACCGCCGTCGCCGCCTTCCTGTACGCCGGCATCACCCGGCTCGCCGCGCCGCGGTACGCGACCGTGGTGGCCGCGCAGCCGGTGCCGCCGCTGCTCGCGTACCCGATGATCGAAAGCCCGGCCGGCTGGGCGCTCGCGCTGAGCGCCATCGCGCTGGTCGACCTGCTGCTGCTCACCACGGTGATCAGCGAGGGCCGGCTGCTGCCGCGCTGGCCGGCCGGCCGGCCGGTCGCGGCCGACCGGGAGAGCCTGGCCGAGGCGGACGCCCGCGACCTCGGCGCGGCGGATTTCGCCGTGCGCGACGCCGACCCGGCGGATCCGGCCTTCTACGAGCCCGGCACGCCGGCGCGGCCCGAGTCGCTGCCGGAGGAGCCCGATCTGATCATCGACGGGCTGACCGGGCGGCGGCGCTGGAAGTGGCTGCCGACCCGGATCTTCCCCGGTCCGCGCCCCGCCGGTGCCCCGCCCGCCGGCTCCGTCCCGCTGGCCCCGCCAGCCAGCCCGCCCTCGGCGGGCTGGCTGCGCGAACTGACCTTCAGCCTGCTCTGCGTCGCGGCGGCGGGCGCCCTGCTGTACGCGGGCGTAGCGCTGCTCGGCGCGGACGCCGTGCCCGACGCGGTGCGCTCCGGGCTGATCCTGATCCTGGCCGCGGTGACGGTGTCGGCCGCCGCGTGGCTGGTCGGCAAGCTCCCCGCCCGCAACATCGCCGGCGGGGTGCTCGCCCTCGCCGTGATCGCGGCGGCCGCGCGCATCGCCGCCGTGGCCTCACCGGCCTGGACCCTGGCCGTCGCGGCGGCTGCGGTCGCGATCACCGGCGCCGTCGTCCGGATGGTGCCCGATGAGGTCCGGCGCGGCCCGCAGTACGCCTCGGCCTGCGCCCTCACGCTGATCGGCCTGCTCGTCGCCGTGGACGCGCTGCGCGCGGCGTTCGCGCCGGTGCAGGCCGCCCGCCCGGTCTGGAACGCGGACACCGCGGCGTACGCCGACCGGCTGGCCGAGGCCGCGGGCCAGTCCGGCTGGCTGCTCGCCTTCAGCGCCCTGCTGCTGACCATCGCCGCCGCGCTCGCGCTCCCGACCGAATATCGCCACGAGGGCGCGGTGGTCGGTGTCGCGCTGACCGCGCTGGCGGTGCCCGCCTCGCTGAGCCTGCCCTGGTCGGAGGCGCCCTGGCCGCTGGTGCTCGCCGCCATCGGCCTCGGCGGGGCCGGCCTGCTCGCGCCGACCCGGCGGATCGCGATCACCCACATCGCGGCGGCCGGGGTGGTCGGCCTGTTCGGCGCCGCCGCCGCGCTGAGCGCGTCGTGGCTCACCGCCGCGGTGCTCACCGCGCTGGCGGGCGCGGGTGTGATGGTCGCGGTCGCGGCCCGGCAGATCCCGGTACGCCTGTACGCGTGGCTGATCGGCGACTGGGCCGCCGGGGCGGCCGCATTGACCATCCCGGGTGCCGTGGTGACGGCCGTGCTCGCCACCCACGACACCGGTGGCGGCCCGCCGCCCACCGAGGCGGTCACCGTGCCCGCGCTGGCGCTGGGCTTCCTCGCGGTGGCCGGCACGCTCAGCTACGCGGCCGTCTTCCAGGTCGCCCGCCGCGAGATCAGCCTGCCGCTGACCGTCGGGGCCGGGGCGGGCGCGGTCGCGATGGCGCTCGCCGCCCTGCTCTCCCCCGGTGCCAAGGCGCCCGACATCTGGGTCGGCGCGCTCCTGCTGGCCGCCGCGGGCCTGCTCTTCTTCGCCAAGTCGATCGACAGCGGCCGGCGCGCCGACCGGATGATCGACGGCCCCGACATCGCCGCCGCCGCGGCCACCGTGGCCATCTGCGGCGCGCTCGCCCGGGTCGCCGCGCTGGCGTTCCCGCAGGCCCCGCTCGCCGTCGCCGCCGTCGTGGTCCTGATCGTGGCGTTCGGCGTGCGGGCGCTGCCCGAGGAGTGGCGCCGGGGCCCGGTCCGCGGTCTCGGGGTCGCCGGTCTCGCCGTGGTGGCGATCGCCGGCTGGCAGGCGATCGCCAGCGCCCTGCGGATCATCGCGGCGCCGGGCCCGATCTGGCACTCCGACGTCACCGCGTACTCCACGATCCCGCCGCAGGGCGCCTGGCAGGCCCCGGTCGCCCTGCTGATCGCCGCGGCCGCCGCCTCCGCCGCGCTGCCCCGACCGGTCAGATACGACGTCAGCTCGGTCTGCGTCGCGCTGGCCACGGTCGGCGCGCCGGCCGCCTTCGGCCTGCCCTGGTGGTCGCCGCTGCTGATCGGCGGGGCGGTCACCCTCGCGTACGGCATCGCCGCCGTCGCCGCGACGGACCCGCGCGCCGCGATCGACCGGGTCGTCGTCGCCGCCGTCGTGGCCCTGCACGCCGCCGGTGCGGGGCTGGCCCACCCGTGGTCCACCGCGATCGCCCTGGGCCTGATCATGCTCACCGGCATCCTGGTCGCCTGGATGTCGCGGGCCGACCTGACGCCGGGCGCGCGCCGGGGGTGGGCCGAGACGGCCGACGGCAGCGAGGTGATCAACCTCGCGCTCGACGACACCGGCATGCCCCGGCACCGGGCCCAGATCGGCGGGGCCGGCACCGCCGCGGCGCTGCTCGCCGCGCCCGGTGTGCTCGCGGCCGTGGCGGCGGACCAGGGCAACACCGCGCAGGTGGTGCTGACCGCCGCGCTGGCCGGCTCCAGCCTCGCGCTGGCCCTGCTGGCGATGGTCGGCCGCTGGGTGCCGCAATATCTGCCCTGGGCCACCGTCGGCCTGGTCGGCGGCGCCACCATCACCGCGCTCGCCTCGCTGCCCAGCGACTACCCCACGGCCCTGTACGCGGCCGCGGCCGCCCTGCTCTGCGTCGTCGCGGAACTGCTGCGCGGGGCCATCCCGGCGCCGGGCCTCACCGTCGCCCCGAGCCGCCACTGGAGCGACGGCGGCTACGTACGCCCCCGCTGGACGGCGATCCGGCCGAGCGGCCTGAAGGGCCGCTGGCTCGTCGACCCGGCGACCGGCGCGGTGGTCGTCGGCGCCCTGCCGACGATCCTGGCGCTGTTCTCCATCGCCCCGGCGCTGCGCGCGGCCCTCATCGACCCGCTGCAGCAGCTCGGCGCGATCTGGGACGGCCCGATCGCGGCGCTGTCCAACCCGGCGCCCGGCAACGTCGACGGCACCAGCGTGCTCGCCGCCGTGCTGCTGACCGTCGCCGCGGCGCTCGCCGCCCTGGGCTTCGGCGGCAAGCCGGCCGAGGCGGTCCCGGTGATCCTGCCCGGCCTGGCCATCACCCTGTTGATCGCCCCGATCGCCCTGAACGTACGGTGGCCCGGCTCGACGACGGCCGCCCTGATCGTCTTCACCATCTCGATGCTGGGGCTGGCGCTGACCCCACCGCCGGTCGCCACCCGGGCCGCGCTGCTGCGCACGACCCGCAACATCGTGTTCGTCATCGGCCTGCTGGCCGGCGGCGCCGGCCTGGCGGGCAGCCTCGCCGACCGGCAGCTGACGCTCTTCACCCTCGGCATGGCCATCATCGTCGGCCTGGTCGGCGCGATCGGCGGCCGCAGCCAGCACGCCCGCATCCTGGGCTGGCTGTTCGCCGCGGTGATGGGCCAGATGTTCGTGCTGACCGTCGCCCTCGTGGCCGGGCTGACCCCGGCGTGGGCGGCCTTCGGCGTGCTGACGGTGGGCGCGATGCTGCTGGTGCTGGAGGCGCTGCTGCCCCGGCTCGGCCTGCCGGAATACCGCCGCGAGGCGACCACGGTGGAGTGGAGCGGCTACGCGTCGGCGCTGCTCGCGGGCGCACTGGCCTTCGACTCGCCGGCACACCTCGCGGCCCTGCTCGCCGCGTGGGGCGCGGTGCTGGGCCTGACGGCGACCCGACCGGGCCGCACCCCGAACCAGCGCCGCAACCTGTTCTGGCTGGCGGTCGGCTTCGAGATCGTCGGCATCTGGCTGTTCATCGCCATCGCGGACGTGGCCCTGCCGGAGGCGTACACGCTGCCGTTCGCCGCCCTGGCCCTGCTGGTGGGCGTGCTGGAGTCCCGGCAGCGCCCGGACCTGAGCAGCTGGGCGGCGTACGGCCCGGCCCTGCTGGCGGCGTTCGTCCCGACGATCGCCCTGGTGATCGCCACGGACGCGGGCGACCTGCGCGAACTGCTGCTGTTGCTGGGCGCGGTGACCACCCTGATCGTGGGCTCCCGCCTGCAACAGCAGGCACCGGTGGTGGTCGGCGCGGCGGCGACGGCGATCGCCGCGATCCACTTCGCGACGACGCTGGTCGGGCCCTGGCTGGTCCTGGTGCCGGTGGGCGTGATCCTGCTGTTCCTGGGCGCCACGAACGAGAACAGGCGCCGCACCCAGGAGCGGCTCCGCGGTGCCCTGGTCCGCATGCGCTGACCCGGATGGAAACCAACGGCATCGGTGTGCACCTACCCGCCGTCGTCACCCTCGACGACTTGGCGGCCATGAACCGCGCCAGCAAATACGGCCATCGTTTCGAGCTGAGCCCGGAGGGAGCGCTGTCGGTCACGCCACTGCCCGACTCCGAGCACGCTGCCGTCGCCAGCAGGCTGGTCGGCTGGCTGGCCATCGCCGGTTGGCCACCCGAGCAGTTGCTGCAGGCCGCGGGAATCCGCCTCGCCGGCCCGGAGGGCTCGGGCGGAAGAATCCCGGACCTCACGGTCTGGGCGCGGCCTCAGCCGCCCAGCACTTGGCTGCCCCTTGCCGACCTGCTCCTCGTGGTGGAGATCGTGTCGCCGGGCTCGAAGCCGATCGACGAGTTGGTCAAGCTCCGCGAGTACGCGCGAGCCGGCATCCGGCGCTACTGGATGGTCGATCGCGACGTCGCTCAGACGGTGACCCTGCACCTGCTAGGCGCGGGCGACACCTACGAGGTCGCCGCCAAAATGCCGCTCGCGTGGTTGCTACGGACGCCACACCTGCCGACCACCACCTCGGCGGCTGAGGAAAGTCAGCCGAGCAGGCGGGCGCGCAGGGCCTCGTCCTTCTCCGCGACGACCTGCTCCAGGTTGGCCTGAAATGCCTGCATGCGCTTGAGCAGCACCGGATCCGAGGCGGCCAGGATGCGGACGGCCAGCAGGCCCGCGTTCCGGGCCCCGCCGATCGAGACCGTCGCCACCGGCACGCCCGCCGGCATCTGCACGATCGACAGCAGCGAGTCCATGCCGTCCAGGTATTTCAGCGGCACCGGCACGCCGATCACGGGCAGCGGGGTCATCGACGCCACCATGCCGGGCAGGTGGGCCGCCCCGCCCGCGCCGGTGATGATGACCTTGAGGCCGCGGTCCGCCGCCGAGGTCGCGTAGTCGACCATCTTCTTCACCGTGCGGTGCGCCGAGACGACGCCGACCTCGAACGGGACCTCGAACTCGGCGAGGGCCAGCGCCGCCGCCTCCATCGTCGACCAGTCCGAGTCGCTGCCCATGATCACGCCGACGGTGGGTGTCATTCCGTGCCTTCCTGAAGCCAGCGGGCGGCGCGCGCCGCCCGGGCGCGGACCGCGGTCATGTCGTCGCCCAGCACGGTGACGTGGCCGATCTTGCGGCCCGGGCGGACCTGCTTGCCGTAGAGGTGCACGCGGGCGCCCGGGTCGGCGGCGAAGAGGTGGTGCAGGCGCTCGTCGATGGACATCCCGCCCGGCTCGCCGCCGAGCACGTTGGCCATCACCACGGCCGGGGCGGTCAGGGCGGTCTCACCCATCGGATAGTCCAGCACGGCCCGCAGGTGCTGCTCGAACTGCGACGTCCGCGCGCCCTCGATGCTCCAGTGGCCCGAGTTGTGCGGTCGCATGGCCAGCTCGTTGACGACGATGCCGGACGCGGTCTCGAAGAGCTCCACGGCGAGCAGGCCGACCACCCCGAGGGCGTTGGCCAGGTCGATGGCGAGCTGCTGGGCCTCGACGGCCAGCGCCTCGGAGAGCCCGGGCGCGGGCGCGAGCACCTCGACGCAGATGCCGTCCCGCTGCACCGTCTCGACGACGGGATAGGCCGCGACCTGCCCGAACGGCGACCGGGCGACCAGCGCGGCCAGCTCGCGCCGCAGCGGCACCCGCTCCTCGACGATCAGCTCGGTGCCGGTGGCGACCAGCTCGGCCGCCGCCTCCGGACCATCGAGCATCCAGACCCCGCGACCGTCATATCCGCCACGCACCGCCTTGGCCACCACCGGCCAGCCCACGCCCGGCGCCACGTCGGCCGCGCGCTCGGACGAGGCAGCGCCGGCGTCGGCTGTGGACGCGGAGCTGGCCGAACCCGAGGCGGCGAAGGCGATGATGTCCTCGGCTGAGGTCACCGGGTGCCAGCGCGGCACAGGTGCGCCCAGCGCGGTCAGCCGTTCCCGCATCTGCCGCTTGTCCTGCGCGTAGCGGATCGCGTCAGCGCCGGGGTAGATCTTGACGCCCTCGGCCGCGAGCGCGGCGATGTGCTCGGTGGGCACGTGCTCGTGATCGAAGGTGACCGCGTCGCAGCCCTTGGCGAACTCGCGCAGAGCGGCCAGATCGGTGTGCGTGCCGATCCGCACATCGGCGGCGACGAGGGCGGCGCTGTCGTCCGGCGACTCGGAGAGCACGCGCAACGACTGGCCGAGGGCTATCGCGGCCTGGTGGGTCATCCGGGCCAACTGGCCGCCACCCACCATGCCGACTACAGGCAGACCGGTTCGGGTATCCATCTCGCCGCCAGCCTAACGAGCCCCGGCCTGACCCCGCCAAGCGCCCCGAACACCCGACACCAGCCGCCCGGCGAGCCACGAGCGGCCCACCGACGGTCACGCGATGCCGGCCGCAAGCCGTTCGGCGGGGGTCAGCCGGACAGGAGGGCTACCAGGTCGTCGACCGTTGTCACCGGCCGGTCGCAGACGAAGCCGCGGCAGACGTATGCCGCCGGTCCGCCGTCGATCAGCGGGCGCCCGGCCAGCAGGGGCACGCCCGGGCGGTCCGGCTCGCCGGCCACCACCACGGTTCCCGGTGGGGCATGCCGGTGGGCAGCCGTCACCAGCGGATCCCCCGCCGGGTCGGCGGTGACGATCGCGATCTCGTACGGCCCGGTCAGCACCGCCTCCGCCACCGCCGCCGAGTAACCGGCGAAGCGCGGGTGCCCGCCGATCAGCGGGCCCACCGTCGCCAGCGCCGCGTCCGCGGCCTCCCGGTAGCGCGTCTCGCCGCTCAGCGCCGCGTACGCGACCAGCGCGGCGCACAGCGCGGCCAGCCCCGACGGCGTCGCGTTGTCGGTCGGGTCCGCGGGCCGGGTGACCAGCCGCTCCGCGTCGTCGGCCGTGTCGAAGAAGCCGCCCTGCCCGGTCGGGAAGTGTTCGAGCGCCACGTCCAGCAGGTCGCCCGCCCGGGTGAGCCACCGCCCGTCGCCGGTGAGCTGGTGGATCGCGCAGAACGCCTCGGCCACGCAGCCGTAGTCCTCCAGGACGCCCGCCGGCTCACCGACCACGCCGTCGCGGGAGACCCGGCGCAGCCGGCCGTCCACGATGTGCCGATCGGCCAGCACCGTCGCCAGCTCGATCGCCGCCGCGCCGTCCGCGCCGGTGAGCTGGGCGTACTCGGCCAGGGCGGTGATCGCCAGGCCGTTCCAGGAGGCGACCACCTTGTCGTCGCGGGCCGGCTGCGGGCGCCGGCTCCGGGCCGCGAGCAGCCGGGATCGTACGGCCTGCCAGCGGGTCACCAGTTCGGGCGTCGCGGCGTCGATGTCGCGGGCCAGCACGAGCACGCTGCTGCCGTGCTCGAACGTGCCCTTCGTGGTCACCCGGAACAGGTCCGCCGCCCAGGCACCGTCCTCGTCCCCCAGCGCCTCGATCAGCTGAGCGGGGGTCCAGGCGTAGGTCAGCCCTTCGGTGCCGTCGGTGTCCGCGTCCAGTGCGGAGGCCAGCCCGCCCGCCGGGGTGGCCAGGTCCCGGAGCAGGAAGCCGGCCGTCTCGTCGGCGACGCGCCGCACGAACGGGTCGTCGGTCAGCCGCCACAGCTGCGTGTAGACGCGCAGCAGCAGGGCGTTGTCGTACAGCATCTTCTCGAAGTGCGGCACGGTCCACGTGTTGTCCACCGCATAGCGGGCGAAACCGCCGGCGAGCTGGTCGTAGATGCCGCCGCGGGCCATCTGCTCGGCCGTGTGCCGGACGATCTCCAGGTCACCCTCCGCGCCCGTGCGCTGGTGGTGGCGCAGCAGGAACTGCAGGTTCATGTGCGGCGGGAACTTCGGGGCGCCGCCGAAGCCGCCGTACGAGCGATCGTGCTCCTTGGTCAGCAGATCCGCCGCCGTGTCGAGCAGCTCCGCCGAGATCGGCGCGGTCGGGCCGCCGACCAGCTGGGCGCCGCCGATCGCCTCGACCACCGCGGTTCCCTGGGTGACCACCGCGTCGCGCTGGTCGCGCCAGGCGGTGGCCACCGAGTCGAGCAGGCGGGTGAAGTTGCTCTTCGGGAAGTACGTCCCGCAGAAGAACGGCTCGCCGGCCGGGGTGGCGAAGACCGTCATCGGCCAGCCGCCCTGCCCGGTCATGGCCTGGGTGGCGGTCATGTAGACGGCGTCAACGTCGGGCCGTTCCTCACGGTCCACCTTGATCGCCACGAACCCGTCGTTGACCAGCCGGGCCACCTGGGCATCCTCGAAGGACTCATGGGCCATCACGTGGCACCAGTGACAGCTTGAATATCCCACACTGATCAAGAGCGGAACGTCTCGCCGCTTGGCTTCCGCAAAGGCGTCGCTCCCCCACGGCCACCAGTCCACGGGGTTGTCCTTGTGCTGCAGGAGGTAGGGCGAGGTCGCCCGAGCGAGACGATTGGCCATGCCTCACCCTCTCACGGCCACCACGGGCACCCGGCTCGTTGCCAACCTTCGTGGACTGGCCGGAGTCGACCAGGCCGTTGCCCTCCAGCGCCCCCTCGATCGCCGACGCTCGGCACCTGGAATGGTTCGCCGAGCGCGTCGGCTCAACGTTCGCGGCCGGCATCGTCCTCCACATCGGCCCTCGCGTCTTCCGGCTTGCCGAACGGATCGTCGCCGTACCGATCGCCAGTCTCTGGGCACTACGAATGACTGACTAAGCGCCGCGGAGGGCCATGCAGCCAACCTAACCCGGCCGGAGGCCTCAGGAGGCGCCGTCCACGCGGAGTGGAATGACCTTCGGCGGCGCCGCCTGCGCGAGCTGGTTGAGCGCCGCGACGATCTTGTCGGCGGGCAGCGGGCGGCTGAAGTGGTAGCCCTGCGCGGAAGTGCAGCCCAGGGCCAGCAGTGCGGCCCTCTGGTCGGCGGTCTCGACGCCCTCGGCCACCACCCGCGCGCCCAGGCGGGCGCCCAGCTCCACCGCGCCCCGGACCACCGCGGCGGCGGCCGCGGAGTCGGTCATGTCGGTGACGAAGGACCGGTCGACCTTGAGCTCGTCCACCGTCACCCGGGTCACGAACGACAGCGACGAGAAACCTGTGCCGAAGTCGTCGACCGAGATCTGCACGCCCATGACCCGCAGCGCGGCGATGACCTCGTCCACCACCTCCTGGTCGCTGACCGCCACCGACTCGGTGATCTCCAGCACCAGCCGGCCCGCGCCCAGCCGGTGCCGGCGCAGCGCGTCGGCGACCTGGGCGGGCAGGGTGGCGTCGAGCAGGCTGCGGGCCGACATGTTGACCGAGACCGGCAGGTCGAGGCCGTGCCCGGCCCAGTCCGCCGCGGCGGCCAGCGCGTGGTCGAGCACATAGCGGGTGAACGGGGCGAGCAGCTCGCCGTGCTCGATGGTGTCGATGAAGTCGTTCGGGCTCAGCATCCCGCGGCGGGGGTGCTGCCAGCGGATCAGCGCCTCGACGCCGGTCGGCGCGCCGGTCTGCAGGTCGACCTCGGGCTGCAGGGCGAGCACGAGTTGGTCGTCGGTGCTGAGGGCGTCGTACAACTCGGCCGGCAGGGCCAGGTGATCGGTGCTCGTGGCGTCCCGCGCGCTGTCGTACGTGGCCACCCCGACGTGCAGCTCCTTGGCCTGATCGAGGGCGATGCCGGCGCGCCGGATCAGCTCGGCCAGGTCGGTGCCGCCCGCGCTGGAGACGGCCACCCCGACCGCGATCTCGGTGACCAGCCGCACCCCGCCGATCTCCATCGGCAGGCCGAGCTGGTCGACCAGCTCACGAGCCCGGCGTACGGCCCGGGGCAGCGGGTTCGGCACCTCGTGCAACGGCGTCGCCGAGTCGGTGAGGGTGGCGATGGTGGGCAGCAGCACGGCGAACTCGTCGTCGCCGAGCCGGGCCACCAGCTCCTGCTCGCGGGCCAGATCGGTGAGGCGTTCGGCCACTGTGCACAGCATCTCGTCGCCGGCGCGGTGCCCGAGGGTGCCGTTGACCTCACGGAAGTCGTTGAGGTCGAGCAGCAGCAGCCCGACCTGCCGGTCGCGGTGGAACGAGCGCAGCAGCGCGTCGCCGTCGGCGAGGAGCGCGGACCTGTTCGCCAGCCCGGTCAACGGGTCGTGCACACCGTCGTGGGCGACTTTCTCTTCCAGCTGGGCCAGCCTCTCGTGCGCCGCGGCATCATGCAACGCACCGGCGAGGGCGTCGCCATACGCGGAGACGGCAAGTTCGTCACGGGCGACGGGCAGGGTCGGCTCGGTCAGCCACACGGTCAGCTCACCGACCTCGGTGCCACCGACGGTCATGGCCCTGGTGATCACGGGACCGGGCACGGCGCCCGGGGTCGGATCGTGGGAAGCGCCGTCGGCCGCATATCGGCGAGGGCTGCCGCCGCGCCGCAGGACCTCGATCTCGACGCGGCGGGCGCCGAAGACGTCCAGCGCCCCGCGCAGGCCGGCCGCCGCCACGGCCAGCTCGGAGGGGCCGCCCAGGGTGCGGGTGGCGCGGGCGAACGCCTCCCAGATCCGGCGTTCCTCCTCGGCGCACAGGTGGTAGCGGTAGGTGCGCTGCAGCAGCCACAGCGACGGCGGCAGGGCGAGCAGCCACAGCGGCTGGTTGATCAGGGCGAACAGCGAGAGCAGCCCGACCAGCACGTTGCCGACGAACATCGGCAGCTTGGCGTGCAGGGCGCGCACCGCGATCTTCGCGGGCGGGCCGTCGCGGTGCAGCGAGAGGGTCAGCACGGCGAGGCCGAGCGTGACGATCAGGTAGGCGAACGCGCCGGCGATGAGCCCGACCTGGGCGCGGGCGCTGGCCACGGGCGCGGACGGCCCGGTGACGGCATAGGTGACAGCGGTCGCCACCGCCGCGCCCAGGCTCAGCGAGGCGGCCAGGTGCACCAGGTCGGCCACCACCCGCTGGTCGTTGAGCCAGGTGATGACCACCCAGGCGCCGACGGCACCGAGCAGCGTCGCGGCGGGGAGCCAGCCCGGCGGCGCCAGGGCGAAGCCGAGGATGAACGCCGTCTCGCCCCAGGAGACGCTGACCGTGCCGCGGCCGACGCGGAAGCGCAGCCGCGCGAGTTGGGCGGCGGCGACGAGCAGGACGGCCACGCCGGTTGCACCAGCCGGGGAAAGCGACACGATCTCGGGCCGGCGCAGCGGGAGGATCATGCCGAGCACGGCGACCGCGGCGGCCGCCACGACGACGATCGCGGTAAGGACCCGACCGGCTTTGGGTCGCGACACCGGACCGCCCTTGGCGGGGGGCCGCTCACGCCTGCCTTCGGCCGCGGAGATGGGCTGAGATGTCATGCCACCCCCCTGCTGACCAGCAGCACTGGCGGATGCACGTGCATCTGCAGTGGAGGAAGCGAGGGCTTCGAGATGGTCATCGTCAGCCCCCTTTCCGCACAGGGTGGAGGGACGTCAAAGCCCCCCGGCGGAAGGCTAAGCCAATCCGGCAGAACGCAACAGGGGTTGACGGATGGGCGGTGTCGATGTTCCGGCAGAGACAGAACACACCACGAAGTAGTCCCGAGGGCTTGACAAAGTGGAATCGAGCTCGCGGCGGCTAGGCGCTCTCGTCGCGCCGCTCGCCGGTCGGCGGGACGGCGTCGCGGCCCACGCCCTTGACCTCGGCATCCGTCGCCGAGGTCTCCACATCGGAGGCGTCTGCCGCAGCACCGGTGCCGCGCGGGGCGGCACCGGGACGCTGCAGGTCGGCGTCGAGCCGGGCGATCTCGGCGGCCCGCTTTACCTCGGCCGGATCGGGGAAACTGTCGGGAAGCCGACGCAAGCGCTTGTTCATGTTGCGGATCAGCAGGACTGTGCTTATGGCCATCAGCACGATGATGAACAGACCCATCGGACCGGCCAGGCCACCCGATCGGGTGTCACCGAAGTTGTTGACCGCCAGCACTGCATCCATGTGACTCACGGTACGCCTCAGCGAGCCTCGACCGACTCGCGGATGCCCGCGAACAGGTCGGACTCGGGCAGCGGGCTGTCGACCAGCGAGCGGGCCAGCTCGAAGTCCTCGGTCGGCCAGACCTTCTGCTGGAGCTCCATCGGCACGTGGAACCAGAAGCCGTCCGGGTCGACCTGGGTGGCGTGGGCCCGCAGCGCGTCGTCGCGCACCTCGAAATACTCGCCGCACTCGATCCGCGTGGTGATCTTGTCGCCGCGGTCCGGCCGGTCGTCGCTGCGCTTCAGCCACTCGACATACGGCGACTCCAGGCCGGCCGCGAGCATGCCCTCGTGCAGGGCCATCAGCCGGGCCCTGGTCCAGCCCGAGTTGTAGTAGAGCTTCAGCGGCTGCCACGGCTCGCCCAGCTCGGGGTGCTGCTCCGGGTCACCGGCCGCGTCGAAGGCCACCACGGAGATGTTGTGGCACATGATGTGGTCGGGGTGCGGATAGCCGCCGTTCTCGTCATAGGTGGTCATGACGTGCGGCTTGAACTCGCGGATCAGCTTGATCAGCGGGATCGCGCCCTCGGCCGGGTCGACCAGGCCGAAACAACCCTCGGGCAGCGGCGGCAGCGGGTCGCCCTCGGGCAGCCCGGAGTCGACGAAGCCCAGCCAGGCCTGGTCGACGCCGAGGATCGCGCGCGCCTTCTCCATCTCGGCGCGGCGGATGTTGAAGATGTCGGCCAGCACCTCGGGCCGATCCATCTTGGGGTTGAGCACGCTGCCGCGCTCGCCACCCGTGCACGTCGCGACCAGCACCTCGACGCCCTCGGCGACATATCGGGCCATCGCGGCCGCGCCCTTGCTGGACTCGTCGTCGGGGTGCGCGTGCACCGCCATGAGACGCAACTGCTCAGCCACTGATTTCTCCCTCGACCGGGCCTGTCTTGGAGGACCCCGGTACCGGCTGCGAAGATGGACCTGGCCATTCTGGCCGATGGCACCGACAAAATTCGCAGGAGAGGTCCCCCTGGTGAGCGAGACGCGCGCCACAGCTCCGGTATTCCCGCCGGGCCGCTACGGGCGGCGCCGCGACGGGCGCCGCCGGCTGCTGCTGCCCGTTACGCTCGCCGTGCTGGTCGGGATCGCGGCCGTCTTCCTGGTGATCCGGCTCTACGGCCAGTACGGCGACCCGAACTATGACGCGCAGATCGTCGGCTGGTCGGACGTGACCGACAAACAGATGACGGTCCGCTTCACCGTCCGGGTGCCGGCCGGCGGCTCCGCGACGTGTGGCCTGCGGGCCCGGGACTACGCCGCCGCCGAGGTCGGCCGCCGCACGGTGACGGTCACCGCGAAGGACTCGGCGACCCACATCGACGCCAGTGAGGTCGTCACAACGACGGCCCGGGCGGCGGTCGGTGAAGTCGTCCGGTGCGCTGCCGCGGGCTGACCAACCGGGGCCCGTGCACACCGCTGGTAAGCTTGGTGATTCGCTCCGTACGCCTGTTCGTCCCACCCGTACGTTCAAGGAGAAGAGTCTGTGACCAGTTCAGAGGCGTCGAAGACCTGGCTCTCCCAGGACGCTTACGACCGGCTGCAGGCCGAGCTGGACGAGTTGATCGCAGCCCGGCCGGCCGTCGCCGCCGAGATCAACGCCCGCCGCGAGGAGGGCGACCTCCGCGAGAACGGCGGATACCATGCCGCGCGCGAGGAGCAGGGCAAGCAGGAACACCGGATCCTTTACCTGAAGGAGTTCCTGCGCAAGGCCGAGGTCGGCGACGCCCCGAGCGCCGACAAGGTCGCCCCCGGGACGGTCGTCACGATCTTCTTCGACGACGACAAGAGCGACACCGAGACGTTCCTGCTCGGTTCCCGCGAGATCGCCGCGACCACCGACTACACGGTCTACAGCCCTGAGTCGGCGCTCGGTAAGGCGATTCTCGGCGCGGGCCCCGGCCAGACCGTGACCTACACCGCACCCAGCGGCGCGGACATCAAGGTCACCGTGGTCGAGTTCGGCCCCTTCGGCGCCTAGCCGACAGACGCGAGACCACGCCGGATCCGTTCCACGGGTCCGGCGCTCTCGTCGTCGGCGCAGGTCAGGACGTTCCGGACAGCAGGGTAAGGGCGTATCCCTGGCTGCGCAGGGCGCCGATCAGCGCCGCCGAGTGGTCCGGGCCGCGGGTCTCGACCGAGAGCTGCACCTCGACCTCGCCGAAGCTCAGCCGGGGGTTCTGCCGCGAGTGGGCCACGTCCACGATGTTGGCGCGCTGCTCGGCGATCTCCGCCAGCAGCCGGGCCAGCTCGCCCGGCTGGTCCCCGGTGCGCACGGCCAGCCGCAGGAAGCGGCCCGCCGAGACCAGGCCGTGCTCGATCACCCGCAGCAGCAGCATCGGGTCGATGTTGCCGCCGGAGAGAATGGCCACGATCGGCGGCTTCAGGTCCACCTTGCCGGTGAGCAGGGCGGCCACCGCGGCGCCACCGGCCGGCTCGACCACCATCTTGTGCCGCTCCAGCAGCACCAGCAGCGCCGCCGACAGATCCTCGTCGGTCACCGTCACCACGTCGTCGACCAGCTTGCTGACGTGGGCGAAGTTCAGCACGCCCGGGCGCATCACGGCGATGCCGTCGGCGATGGTCGCGGAGCGTTCCAGCGTCAGCGGCTCGCCCGCGGCCAGGGAGGGCGGATAGGCGGCCGCGCCGATCGCCTGCACCCCGATGATCTGGACCTCCGGGCGCAGCGCCTTGGCGGCCACCGCGACGCCCGAGATCAGGCCGCCGCCGCCGACCGCGGTGACGATGGTGCCGACCTCCGGGCACTGTTCGAGGATCTCCAGCCCGACCGTGCCCTGCCCGGCGATGACGTCCCGGTGGTCGAACGGGTGGATCAGGATCGCCCCGGTGGCCTCGGCGAACGCCCGGGCGGCGGCGAGCGCGTCGTCGACCGTCGTGCCCGCGTACTCGATCGAGGCGCCGTACCCCTTGGTGGCCGAGACCTTCGGCAGCGGCGCGCCCTCCGGCATGAAGACCGTGGACTTCGCACCCAGCATGCCCGCCGCCAGCGCCACGCCCTGGGCGTGGTTGCCCGCGCTCGCGGCGACCACGCCGCGGGCGCGCTCGGCGGCGGAGAGCCGCGAGATCCGGGTGTACGCCCCCCGCACCTTGTAGGACCCGGCACGCTGCTGGTTTTCGCACTTGAGCCACGTCGGCACGCCGAGCGTGCGGGTGAGCGGCAGCGAGTATTCGAGCGGCGTGGTCTTGACGACCCCCGTCAGCAGGGCCCGGGCGGCCTCGATGTCGGCGAGCTCCAGCAGATCGGTCATGAGTCAGATGGTGCCACCCCGGCTCAGACGAAGGCGTGCCGAGGCCACGGGTTGGCGACCTCGAGCTGTCCGGCGATGGCCAGCAGCAGCAGCTCCGACTCCGGCGGGCCGACCAGTTGCACCGCCAGCGGCAGGCCGTCCGGGCGCAACCCGACCGGCACCACGATCGCGGGCAGGCCGGCGATGTTCCACGGCGCGGCGTACGGCGCGTACGCCATGTTGATCCGCATGTTGCGCCGCCAGCTGCCACCGGCGTGCCCGTCGGCGGGCGGCGGCGCCGCCGCCAGGGCGGGCGTGAGCAGCACGTCGATGCCGCTGTCGGCGAAGAACTGGATGCTCTTCTCCCGCCACTGGTCGCGCTGGTGCTGCTTGACCCAGCCGCGCCGCCACACGAACCGGCCGAGCGCGATGTGCCGCCGGGTGCGCGGCTGCAGCGCCCGGACGTCCAGCCCGGCGGCCTCGGCCTCCCGGTATGCGCAGGCGAACCAGGTCGCCAGTCCGGCCAGGCCGACCGCGGTGGAATACGGCGGGTCGGCGGTGACCGTGTCGTGGCCCACCCCGACCAGCAGCTTCGACGCCTTCGAGACGGCGTCGCGGTTCGGCTCGTCGGGCCGGATCCCCGCGACCGGCGAGCGCAGCGAGACGCCGACCCGCAGCCGGTCCGGCTGAACCAGCTTCACCGGGGAACGACCGGCCATGACGCTGAAGCCCAGCGCGGCGTCGGCCACCGTGGTGGCCAGGATGCCGTTCTCGGTCAGCCCGAGCCAGCCGTCCACGCCCAGGTCGCACGGGATCACGTCGCGGCCGGGCTTGAGCCCGATCAGGCCGCAGCAGGCGGCCGGGATGCGCACCGAGCCGAGGCCGTCGTTGCCGTGCGCGATGGGCACCAGCCCGGCGGCGACGGCGGCGGCCGAGCCGCCCGACGACCCCCCGGGGGTACGCTCCAGCGCCCACGGGTTGCGGGTCGGCTCGTCGGTGCCGTCGGTCGTCCCCCACAGCCCCATCTCGGGCATCCGGGTCACGCCGACGACCACCGCACCGGCGCCGCGCAGCCGCCGGACCACCTCGTGATCGTCCTCGGCCACGGCCGAGCGCGCCGCCGCCGAGCCGTGCCAGGTCGGCAGTCCGGCGACGGGCGTGTTCTCCTTCACCGCGACCGGCACGCCCGCCAGCGGCAGGTTGGCCAGGTCTTCCTGGTCGTCGACCTTCTCGGCCTCGGCGATCGCCTCACCGGCACGCACCACGCGGAACGCGGCGAGTGCCGGATCGGAGATCGCGATCTGCTCGAGGTGGTCGGCTACCACCTGGGTGGCTGTCGTGTCGCCGCGCCGTACCGCGCGCGAGATCTGCTTCGCCGTGGCACCCACCCACGTGGTCGCCAGGTTGTCCATGGCCCGTCTCCGTCTGTCTGTCTAGACCTAGCCGAGCGCCTGCTCCAGATCCGCGAGCAGATCGTCAACGGTTTCGATGCCGACAGACAGTCGCACGAGATCGGCAGGGACTTCAAGCGGTGAGCCCGCAGTGGAAAGGTGTGTCATCTGTCCCGGGTGCTCGATCAGCGACTCGACGCCACCCAGCGACTCGGCGAGGATGAAGAGTTTTGTCCGGTTGCAGATGTTGATCGCCTGCTCAGGGCCGCCGGCCGCGCGGAACGACACCATGCCACCGAAGCGCGACATCTGCTTGGCGGCCGTCTCGTGTCCGGGATGCGACTCCAGCCCCGGGTAGAGCACCTGACCGACGGCCTCGTGGTCCTGCAGGTACGTGACGATGCGCTCGGCGTTGTCACAGTGCCGGTCCATCCGTACCCCGAGGGTCTTGATGCCCCGCAGGGTCAGCCAGGCGTCGAACGGACCGTTGACCGCGCCCATCGCATTCTGGTAGAAGGCCAGCTGCTCGCCGAGGTCGTCGCTGGCCGTGACCAGCGCCCCGCCGACCACATCGGAGTGCCCGCCCAGGTATTTGGTCGTCGAGTGGATGACCACGTCGGCGCCGAGCGCCAGCGGCTGCTGCAGGTACGGCGACGCGAACGTGTTGTCCACGGCCAGCATCGCGTCGTACTCGTGCGCCAGCGCGCCGAGTGCGGTGATGTCGGCGATGTTCAGCAACGGGTTGGTCGGCGTCTCCGCCCAGATCAGCCGGGTGTGCCCGGGGCGGAACGCGGCCCGCACCGCGTCCAGGTCGTTCAGCGGCACGGCGGTCCAGTCCACGCCCCAGTTCTCCGCGACCTTCGAGAACAGGCGATAGGTGCCGCCGTACGCGTCATCCGGGATCACCACGTGGTCGCCAGGCCGGCACACCGCCCGCAGCAGCGTGTCCTCGGCGGCGAGGCCGCTGGCGAAGGCCAGGCCGCGCCGGCCACCCTCGATCGCGGCGAGGCACTCCTGCAGGGCGTCGCGGGTCGGGTTGCCCGAGCGGCTGTACTCGTAGCCCAGCCGTGGCGCACCGACGGCATCCTGGGCGTAGGTGCTCGTCTGGTAGATCGGCGGCACCACCGCACCCGTGCGCGGATCAGGATCCTGCCCGGCGTGGATGGCGAGAGTGTCGAAGCCGTACGTGTTACCCGTCATGAATGGCAAGGCTAGTCTGCGCTGATGCCCGACTGCCTCTTCTGTTCGATCGTGGCGGGCACTGTTCCCGCGTTCCGGGTGGTAGACACGCCGGACGGCGTCGGCTTCCTGGACATCCGGCCGGTCTTCAAGGGCCACGTCCTGCTGGTGCCGCGCCCGCACGTGTCCCAGCTGACGGAGCTCCCGGCCGAGCTGCTGCCGGGTTACTTCGCCCTGGTGCGGCGCGTCGCCGCCGCGGTGCCGGCGGCGTGCGGGGCCAAGGGCACGTTCGTGGCGATCAACAACGTGGTGTCGCAGTCGGTGCCGCACCTGCACACCCACGTCGTACCCCGGACAAAGGGCGACGGGCTGCGCGGCTTCTTCTGGCCGCGGACCAGATACGGCTCCGACGAGGAGGCGCAGTCGTACGCCGACCGCATCGCCGAGTCGCTCGGGTAAGGATCGCTCTCGTTCCGGCGTTGCAAGAGTCGGATGAGAGGAGTCACCGTGTTCCTGCGGTACAAGAAGATCGAGCTACCCGGCGCGGAGACGCACACAGTGCTCGGTACGCCGCTGAGGGGCCCCTGGCCGGCCGGCTTCGAGACGGCGGTGTTCGGCATGGGCTGCTTCTGGGGCGCCGAGCGCATCTTCTGGCGGCTGCCCGGCGTGCACTCGACCTCCGTCGGTTACGCGGGCGGCACGACGCCGAACCCGACGTACGAGGAGACCTGCTCCGGACGCACCGGCCACGCCGAGGTGGTGCAGGTGGTCTACGACCCCGCCAAGATCAGCTACGAGCAACTGCTGAAGGCGTTCTGGGAGAACCACGACCCGACGCAGGGCATGCGCCAGGGAAATGACGTGGGCAGCCAGTACCGCTCGGCGATCTATACGACGACGCCCGAGCAGGCCGCGGCGGCGTGGGCGACGCTGGCGGCTTTCCAGCCGGTGGTCACCAAGGCCCGGCGTGGCCGGATCACTACCGAGATCGCCCCGCTGAACATTTACTACTACGCCGAGGATTACCACCAGCAGTACCTCTCGGACGCCAAGAACCCGGGCGGTTACTGCACCCACGGGCCGAACGGCATGACCTGCCCCATCGGGGTGGCAAAGGCAGACGCCTGACCTGTACACCACGCCGGCCACCGCCCACGGCGGTGGCCGGTGGCGGTGCGAGACATCCCGTATTACGACTTGTCATATGAGCACGATTAATTTTCGCGCAGACGATGAAGTCGACGAGGCCCTCGCGGATCTGACATCCGCGGACCGGGACCGCTCGCAGGTCATCCGAGATGCGATCCTCGCCGCGTGGCGCATCCGCCAGGCCGAGCGGCTTCGCACTGAGGCAGAAGGGTCGCCGCCGATCCGGACGACGTCGCCGAGGCACGATCGGTGCCCGCCGACATGGAGTCGCTCCGTGCGTGGTGACGTCCACGAACTGACGGCCCCCCGGGACACCCGGGGGCATGAGCAGCGCAGCAACAGGTACGCGGTGGTGGTGCAGTCCGACCCGCTGCCTCTGTCGACCCTGCTGGTCGCACCCACATCCACCAGCGCCAGGCCGACGAGCTTCCGGCCGGAGGTCGAGATCAACGGCAAGACGACCCACCTCCTGGCCGAGCAGACAGCTGCAGTCCTGCCCGGTCGGCGTCAGCACGCTGCCAGCTGACCTGTCCGATGCGGGCGCCCGCATCGGACACCCGTATCCGTGAGACGATGACGGGTGGGAGGTGAGCCGTCATGCGTCGATACGCCAAGCCGCTCGTCATCGCGGACGATCTCACGCTGCTACGCGGCCAGACCACCGGCACTGTCACGTTGCCGCGTCACCTCGACTGGTCTGGTTCGGCGAACTACGACCTCGGCAGCCCCGGCCGGATCGTCGATTTGTACCGCACAGTCCTGATCGAGGCCACCAAGCCGACTGATCTTCACGCGTTTCTTGATCAGGCGATCCTCACCCGGCTTTGGCCCTCGCTCTGGCTGCCATCCGACCTACGCCGGGCGTGGGAGGATCGTTTCCCGGGGCTCAGGCGGACTGATTCCGAGGCGACTGCCGCGTAGGGTTCCCGGCATGGATCCGCGCCACCAGCAGCTCGCTGAGATCGCTCTTCAGGCCGCAGGTAGTGACTACGGACTTGCACTCGCTGGCGGCTACGCCGTTCGCCTGCACGGTATGGGCAACCGCCCGAGCGGCGATGTGGATCTATTCACCGACTGGCAGCGCCGCGCGGACTTCCCCGCCGTTGCCGACCTCGTCATCAAGGCCTTGACCGATAACGGTTTTGTGGTCGACGTCGATACTCGCGCCGAGACCTTCACCCGGCTGCTCGTCACTCGGAACGACGAGCCCGATTCGGAGCCACAGAAGATGGAATTGGCCGCCGACTGGCGGGCCCACCCGCCGGTCAGCTTAAGCATCGGGCCTGTGCTGCATCCGGACGACGCGGTCAGCAACAAGATGGCAGCGCTTATGGCCGCGCACTAGCGCGAGACTTTCTCGACATCGACGCCGTGCTCGACAGCGGACGCTACTCGATGGCTCGGCTCCTCAAGCTTGCGGAAACCGCGGATTCCGGATTCGACCGTGCGATGTTCGCCGACGTACTGGGAGTACTGGACCAGATCAGCGACGCTGCTTTCGCGCCGTACGGCGTCACCGCCTCAGCCATTCAGCGCCTCCGCCAGCGCTTCGCCGCATGGCAGATCGAGTTGCGGCAGAGGATAGGCATACGACGCCGTCCGTTGAAACCGGGCTCGGACGATGCAACGAGATTTGCGCCTGCCGTCCTTCCTACGGGTGGAAAAGATCGACAGCCACCGAGGTCATCTCACACACTGAACAAGAAGACAATTCAGGAGGTAGCCCTCGGGAGGTACACCATGCCCAGGTTTCACAACGAGGAGGAGCGCGCCGCCTGGACGCTCGCCGAATCGCTGGCCGAGACGGCGCGGGCGATGTTGAAGCAGGCCGAGACCGCGCTCGAGTCCTGGCGTACCGGTAAGGAGCTCAACCGCGTCCGCTGCGCGCGCCGCGGGATCAGCGCCTCCGATGCCGAGATCCGCTGGTCGGAGACCGCCAGTGCGAAGAACGCGCTCACCGACAACAGCTTCCACGTGTCGCTCGCGACGATGTATTTCGGCGCCGCCGCGGCGCACTACTCCCGCGCCCAGTATCTGCACAGCAACCACGATGATGCCCGGGTATGAGACGAAAAGCGCCACCCCGACCGGGGCGGCGGTCGGAGCGGCGCTCTCGTAGGCCTGAAGGGCCCGGCGCTCGCACGGGGGACGAGCGCCGAGCCCACCAGGGGCCTGCGTCGAGTGTGCGGCGGATTTCTGGGAATCGGCTGTGCTTCGGCGCCAAATGAGCTGGGAGTCAGGTGTCGTTCGGTGCCGGCTTCGGCGGGTCGGCCGGCGCGCTGGCCGCGGGGCCTGGCGCCGCGGCCTCGTCCTGCGCGGCACCCGGACCGGCCAGCGCCAGCCCGAGCACCGCGCCCGCGCCGATCAGTCCTAGGCCAGCCAGGGAGACTTTGCGTCGTTCGGGCTCGTTCACGACACCTCCAAGTTCAAGACCGGCCCACCATGCTGCACCCACCGACTGAAAGTTAGCTGTGCGGCCCTCCCAGCGGGCATATTGAACACATGGAGACGGCGACCGAGACCGAACGCAAGTACAACGTCCCGTCCGGTTTCGCGCTGCCGTCCTTCGACGGTGCCGCCGGGGTGCGAGAGCTCGGCGACGCCGAGACCCACGAGCTGGACGCGACCTACTTCGACACCGACGATCTGCGGCTGGCCCGCAACAAGCGCACGCTGCGGCGGCGCACCGGCGGCGAGGACGCGGGCTGGCACCTCAAGACGCCGGCCGGCGCGTCGAGCCGCACCGAGCACCGGATGCCGCTGACCGACGGCGACGACGTGCCCGCCGAGCTGGTCGCGGAGGTGCGGACCATCGTGCGGACCAGGCCGCTGCTTCCGGTGGCCCGGCTGCGCACGCACCGGGTGGAGACGCCGCTCCGCGACGGCGACGGCCGCACCCTCGCGCTCGTCGCGCAGGACCGGGTCGGCGCCGAAACCGACGCCGGTGAGCAGCATTGGGAGGAGCTCGAGGTCGAGCTGGTCGACGGCGGGCCCGACGTGCTCGACGCCGTCGAGGGCCTGCTGCGGGCCGCCGGCGCGACGCCCGCCGCCGGGCCGTCGAAGCTGGCCCGGGCCCTCGGCGACCGGCTCGCGGCGGCGCCGCGCCGGCGCCGGAAGATCAACCCCGTGCTCCGGTACGCCCGGGAGCAGCGCGAGACCGTCGAGGAGCAGGACCCGGGGGTACGCGCCGGCGACGCCGAGTCCGTACACAAGATGCGGGTCGCGACCCGGCGCCTGCGTAGCAGCCTGAAGACGTTCAAGGCCTCGTTCGAGCCGCAGCGGTCCGCCGCGCTCAGCGACGAGCTCAAGTGGCTGGCGACCTGCCTCGGCGACGTCCGGGACGGCCAGGTCCTCTCGCAGAAGCTGCTCGCCGGCACGAACGACTTCCCGGAGGTGACCGCGGGGATCCGCGCCCACCTCGACGCCCAGGTCGAGCGGGGCCGCGCGGCGCTGACCGAGGCCCTGGACAGCGACCGCTACCTGGCGCTGCTCGACGCGATGGACGCGTTGGTCGACGACCCGGAGCCGGACGACGCGGGCGCGCTGAGCCGGGCCCGCAAGGCGCTGCGCAAGGCCGACCGGCTGCTCGACGAGGCCATGGCCGGCGGCGCGGACGCCGAGCTGCACGAGGCCCGCAAGTCCTACAAGCGGGCCCGGTATGCGGTGGAGATCTTCGCACCGAGCGCCGGCAAACCGGGCAAGCGCCTGGTGAAGCGGCTGACAGCGCTGCAGGACGTGCTGGGCGCGCATCAGGACTCGGTGGTCGCCCAGGAGGTGCTGCGCGAGGTGTCCCGGGCCGCGCCGGACGCGTTCGGCTACGGCGTGCTGTGGGCGCGCCAGGAGCGGGTCGGCGAGCAGACCCGGGCCGAGCTGCCGCCGGTCATCGCGGCGTCCCGCAGCACCAGCCTGCGCAGCTGGCTTGGCTGAGCATTAACCCCCCGTCAACCTGCCAGATAACTTCCACCGGGTGCGGCGTCGGCCCGGGTGGGTATGAACGCAGTCATGCAGGCGGAACAGGACCACGAGCAGCAGGGCGGCAGCCCCGACGGGCGCCAGTTCGACGACGAGCTGACCACGGAGCCGTACCACGGGCCGATCAGCGAACTGGGCGGCTACCGGGTCGCGGACGACGATGACGACGATCCGGTGCTGCTCAACGCCGACGGCAGCCCGGTGGACACCTGGCGCGAGGACTACCCGTACGGCTCCCGGCTGGCCCGGGCCGATTACGACCATGACAAGCGCCTGCTGCAGATCGAGCTGCTCAAGCTGCAGAACTGGTGCAAGCGGACCGGCGAGCGGATGGTGATCCTCTTCGAGGGCCGCGACGCCGCCGGCAAGGGCGGCACGATCAAGCGCTTCATGGAGCACCTGAACCCGCGCGGCGCCTCCGTGGTGGCGCTGGAGAAGCCGAACGAGCGCGAGAGCACCCAGTGGTACTTCCAGCGCTACATCAAGCATCTGCCGGCGGCCGGGGAGATCGTGCTCTTCGACCGGTCCTGGTACAACCGGGCCGGTGTCGAGCGGGTCATGGGCTTCTGCACCCGCGCGGAATACCTGGAGTTCATGCGCCAGGCCCCGGACCTGGAGCGGATGCTGGTCCGCGCCGGGATCAACCTGGTCAAGTTCTGGTTCTCGGTGTCGCAGGGCGAGCAGCGCACCCGCTTCGCGATCCGGCAGGTCGACCCGGTACGCCAGTGGAAGCTGTCGAAAATGGATCTTGAGTCGCTGGACAAGTGGGGCGAGTACACCGAGGCCAAGGAGGCGATGTTCTTCTACACGGATACCGCCGACGCCCCCTGGACCGTGGTCAAGAGCAACGACAAGAAGCGGGCCCGGCTGGAGGCGATCCGGTACGTGCTGAATCGCTTCGACTACGACGACAAGGACGCGGACATCGTCGGCACCCCCGACCCGCAGGTCGTCGGCCCCGCCGCGCTCGCCGTCGAGGGCACCGAGTTGTCCCCGCAGGTATTCCCGCGCCTCTAGTGACCTTAAAAGCGTTGTCGCCGGGGCCGCGAAATGGTTAACGTGGCCGTACACGTGAAGGGAGGTGGTCCGAAGTTGCATAGCATCGGGACTCGTGAGGTGGCTGTCCGCTAGCCGCTGTCCTTGACAGCTCTGTAGGAAACGTCGAGACCGTGTGGCAGCGGTGCGGCGAATATCAGACAGCCACCCGGCCCCCGGGGATCCGGCCCAGTCCGACCGGACCGCGCTACGGTGCGGAAGTCCCCGGGGGTCGCTTCATGTCCGGACCCGTCTCGGAGGAAGGTCCGAAGGTGACCATGCGCCAGCTGACCGTCCTCGGCACCGCGAGCCAGGTGCCGACCCGGCACCGAAACCAAAACGGCTACCTGCTGCGCTGGGACGACGAGGTCATGCTCTTCGACCCGGGCGAGGGCACCCAGCGCCAGATGCTGCAGGCCGGGCTCGCCGTGTCCCCGCTGCGCCGGATCTGCATCACCCACTTCCACGGCGACCACTCGCTCGGCCTGCCCGGCATCATCCAGCGCATCTCGCTCGACAAGGTCCCGCACCCGGTCTTCGTGCACTACCCGGCCGGTGGCCGGGAATACCTCGACCGGCTCTGGCACGCCACGAGCTTCTACGACGTCGCCGACATCCGGCCGGTGGCCGTCGGCGACGGCTTCTCCGTGCAGACCGCGGCCGGCACGCTCACCGCGCTGCCGCTGCACCACTCGATCGAGACCTACGGCTACCGGCTGGCCGAGCCCGACGGCCACCGGATGGTGCCGTCGCTGCTGGCCGCGCACGGCATCGCCGGCCCGGCGATCGGCGAGCTGCAACGCACCGGCCGCTCCGGCCGGGTGACCCTCGACCAGGTCAGCGCGCCCCGGCCCGGTCAGCGGTTCGCCTTCGTGATGGACACCGGCCTGTGCGACAACGTCTTCCATCTCGCCGAGGGCGCCGACCTGCTGGTCATCGAGTCGACCTTCCTGGCCGAAGATGCCGCGATGGCCGCACAGGTCGGCCACCTGACCGCGGGCCAGGCCGCGTCGGTGGCCCGGCAGTCGGGGGTACGCACGCTGGTGCTCACCCACTTCTCCCAGCGGTACGCGGACAGCACCCGGTTCCTGGCGGAGGCCCGCGCCGAGTTCGACGGCGAGATCGTGCTCGCCGAGGATCTGCTGCGGGTGCCGGTGCCGCCCCGGCTAGGTTCGTCCGATGAGCGTGCATCTGCGTCCCGTCGCTGACGACGACCTCCGGGCGATCGGCGCCCTGCACTTCCACTCCCGGGCGGCCGCGTATGCGGACATCCTCTCCCCCGACGCGCTGGCCCACGGCTCGCCGGAGGTGCTGGGCGAGTGGTGGGCGGAGCGGTGGAAGTGGGAACGCGACACGCACCGGCTGACGGTCGCGGTCGACGGCGACACCCTGGCGGGCTTCACCTACCTCGGACCGAGCGAGCAGGACGGCGTCGCCGAGCTGTACGCGATCCACGCCGGCCCGGCGTACGTGGGCACCGGCGTCGGGCGGGCGCTGATGCTCGACGCCCTGCCCGCGCTGGCCGGGCTCGGCGACCGGGCCGTGCTCTGGGTGCTCGCGGCGAACCAGCGAGCCCGGCGCTTCTACGAACGCGGCGGCTGGGCCCCGGAGGAGGCCACCCGCACCGAGGCGATCGGCGGGGAACCGGTCGCCCAGGTGCGGTACGGACGTGCGGTGGAGGGTGGACGGGAGCGCGTGACCGAGTGAATGCGGGGGAACCTGTGGTCACGCACTCCCGTCTACCACGCCCGCCCGAACCGCCTTGGCGCCTGGCCGGAGGCGCCGACCGGCGGAGGCGTGCCGGTCGAGACGGAACTGGCGGGTCCGGGTGCGGGACGCCCACGTGCTGGCGGGGCACGAGGGTGTCACCGCGGTTCGACGTCGTCCAGGCCGATGCAGGTCGGTTCTTGCCGGGGGACGGTCAAGGTCCCTGCCGACGTCGAAGATCTGTCGAGCGTCTTCAGTCGAAATAGCCCCGGTTCAGCTCGTCGTGCTTCGGCGTCTCCCGGCGGATCGTGTTGTCGTCCAGCCCGGTGCGGACGCCCGGCATCGCCCGCACGCTGTTCAGGTCGTGCCGCAGAGTCCAGGCCTCCCGCCACGGCCGACGGGACGCGAGCTCGGCCCGCTCACCCAGCCGGCGCGGCGCGCAGGGCCAACGCCAGCCGCACCACACGCAGTTGCCGTCGTGACCGGCTTCGGCGTGCCGTCCGAGCATCTGCTGGGCGTCCTGCCAGAGCAGGCGGTCCACGATGTCGGCCGGCACGGCCTCGTCGACGATGACCATCACCACCCCCTCCAACCCGGCTCGTTCAGCTCTTTCGCTACTCATACAACCCCGGGCACCCGCCACCCGGTCGGACTTTCTGTGCGACCTCCGGCGACTATCCGTAACTGCACTTCCAACCCATTTCGCCGTGGGCGGACGCGTCATCGGCATGGATGTCCGGCGGCCGGCGTTGTGGACTGCATGGATACCGAACACACGGGTGTCGAGAAGGGCACGCTTGATGCCTACAGCCGTGTCGTGACGGGCGTCGCCACCAGCCTGCTGCCGTCCGTCGCGGCGCTGGCGGTCCGCACCCCGCGCGGAGCCGGCGCCGGCTCCGCGGTCACCTTCACCGACGACGGATTCCTGCTCACCAACGCCCATGTGGTCGCCGGCGCGAGCGGCGGCACCGCCGCCTTCGCCGACGGCACCGAAACCAAGTTCGATGTGGTCGGCGCGGACGCGCTCTCCGACCTGGCCGTCGTCCGCGTGCACCACCCGGGCGCACCGGCGGCCCCGCTCGGCGACGCCGACAGCCTGCGGATCGGCCAGCTCGTCGTCGCGGTCGGCAACCCGATGGGCCTGGCCGGCTCCGTCACCGCCGGCGTGGTGTCCGGGCTGGGCCGCTCGCTGCCCGCCCGCGACGGCCGCCGGGTCCGCATCATCGACAACGTCATCCAGACCGACGCGGCGCTCAACCCGGGCAACTCCGGCGGCGCGCTGGCCGACTCGACCGGCACGGTGGTCGGCGTCAACACGGCGGTCGCGGGCTACGGCCTCGGCCTGGCCGTACCGATCAACAAGACCACCCGCCAGATCATCGGCGAGCTGGTCGGCACCGGCCGCGTCCGCCGGGCGTGGCTGGGAGTCGCGGGCGTACCGGTGCCGC
Source organism: Actinoplanes sp. ATCC 53533 (assembly GCF_003947245.1). Lineage (NCBI taxonomy): Bacteria > Bacillati > Actinomycetota > Actinomycetes > Micromonosporales > Micromonosporaceae > Actinoplanes > Actinoplanes sp. ATCC 53533. The sequence goes on from NZ_QHHV01000109.1 coordinate 32,370, forward strand.
TGCCGCCGCCGATCGCGGAACGCCTGGGCCAGAAGCTGGGGCTGCGGGTGGTCGAGGTCGTGCCGGGCAGCCCGGCCGGCACGGCGGGCATCTACCTGGGCGACATCCTGATCACCGCTGGCGGCGAGCCGGTGCAGACGGTCCAGGCCCTGCAGCGCCTGATGCTGGGGCCGGCCATCGGCACGCACCTGCCGATCACGGTGCTCCGCAAGAACGCCTTCGTGGACGTGGTCACGGTCCCCGCCGAGCTCTCCTGAAGAGGAGCCGCCCGCATGGCCGTCACTCGGCCATGCGGGCGGCTTTGATCTTGACTAGGAGAGATGCGTCAAGAGGTCCTGGCGGGTCAGCACGCCCGCCGGCTTGCCGTCGATCAGGACCATCGCCGCGTCCGCGTTCTCCAGCAGCGACACCGCCTCGCTCACCGGCTGGCCGCCGCCGATCATCGGCAGCGGGTCGGCCATGTGCCGCTCGATCGTGTCGTGCAGGTGGGCCGCGCCGGTGAACAGCGCGTCCAGCAGCGCCTTCTCCGAGATCGAGCCGGCCACCTCGCCGGTCACGACCGGCGGTTCGGCCTTCAGGACCGGAAGCTGGCTGATGCCGTATTCGCGCATGTAGTCGATCGCGTCGCGGACCGTCTCGGTCGGGTGGACGTGCACCAGCGGGGGCATCTCGCCCCTCTTGGCCCCCAGCGCCGCCGCCACCGAGGCCTCGTCGCCACCCGTGGTCAGGAAGCCGTAGCGGGCCATCCAGGTGTCGTTGAAGATCTTGGACAGATAGCCGCGCCCGCCGTCCGGGAGCAGGACCACGATCACGTCGTCCGGCCCGGCCTTGCGGGCGACCGCCAGGGCCGCGACCACCGCCATGCCGCAGCTGCCGCCGACCAGCAGGCCCTCCTCGCGGGCGAGCCGCCGGGTCATCGCGAACGAGTCCGAGTCGGACACCTCGATGACCTCGTCGCAGATGCCGCGGTCATAGGTCTCCGGCCAGAAGTCCTCGCCGACGCCCTCGACCAGGTACGGCCGCCCGGTGCCGCCCGAATACACCGAGCCCTCGGGGTCGGCGCCGACGATCCGGACCTCGCCCTGCTCCTTGAGATATCGGCCGACGCCGGTGATCGTGCCGCCGGTGCCGACGCCCGCCACGAAGTGGGTGATCCGGCCCTCGGTCTGCTTCCACAGCTCGGGGCCCGTCTCCTCGTAGTGCGAGCGCGGGTTGGCCGGGTTGCTGTACTGGTCGGGCTTCCACGCGCCGGGGATCTCGCGGGCCAGCCGGTCCGAGACGTTGTAGTACGAGCGTGGATCCTCGGGCGCCACGGCGGTCGGGCAGACCACCACCTCGGCCCCGTACGCCCGCAGCACGTCCTGCTTGTCCACGCTGACCTTGTCCGGGCAGACGAAGACGCACCGATAGCCCCGGAGCTGGGCCACCAGGGCCAGGCCGACGCCGGTGTTTCCGCTGGTCGGCTCGACAATCGTGCCGCCGGGGCGGAGCAGGCCGGCCCGCTCGGCGTCCTCGATCATGCGCAGGGCGATGCGGTCCTTCACGGAGCCGCCGGGGTTGAAGTATTCGACCTTGGCAAGGACGGTTGCCGCTATGCCTTCGGTGACGCTGCGCAGCCGGACCAGGGGGGTGTCCCCAATGATGTCGACGACATTGTCGTAGTACCGCACGTCGCTGTGCCCTTCTCCGGTGCTGACCTGTAAAACGCCAGCCTACGGCTCAGGTCACCACCGAACCCGGCAGGACCGCGTCGCGGGCCTTCTCCCACTCCAGGAAGCGCTCGGTCTCGCTCAGCACGGAGCCCGCCAGCCAAGCGATCATGACGGCGTCATCGGCCAGCCCGAAGACAAACAGGAACGCCTCGGGGACGACGTCGACGGGCGAGACCACGTACGCGGTCGCGGCCGCCATCATCGCCACCCGCATGCCGCCGTCGTAGTGGCCTTTTACGCTAGCCTTGATCATCCGGGGCAGCGCGGCGATCCGCTTACCGATCGACGGGCCGCCACGGGCCCCGCTCATCAGCGCTTTCGCCAGCGCCGTGAACGCGGCGGTCCGGCGCAACGTTCTGGCCATGTCGTCCCCTTTCGCTACACCCAGCATGACGGTCACGCGCTAGTTGTGCCCGCTCGGCGCGGGGTTCAGACAGTCTTCGCACAGGCGAAGTAGCCTCGAAGGCCCCACCATCGCCGTCAGCCGAGTTCCCGACCTTCGGCTGACGGGCAGGTTCCCTCCAAGCGAGAGCGAGGGAGAGCGTGCGACCGAGAGCGAGGGAGAGCGTGCGACAGGTGCGCAGTTTGACAGCGGCGGAATGGCAACGGCTCCGGCTCGCGGGCCAGATCGCGGGCGGCGTCACCGGCGCCGCGGCGGGCCTGACCGTCCTCTCGGCAGGTGTGCTGCTCCGCCAGGCAGCCGACGCCCGCCGGATCATCCCGATGGCCGAGGCGCCCCCGCCTCGCGGCGACGGGGTATATGGTCCCAAGTTCCCCGGCAAGCCGCTGAGCATGGTCATCCTCGGTGACTCCTCCGCGGCCGGGTATGGCGTGCACCGCCCCCGGGAGACCCCCGGCGCGCTGCTGGCCACCGGCGTCTCGCGGCGCCTGCGCCGGCCCGTGCGCCTGCACCGGCTCGCCGTGGTCGGCTCGATGTCGTCCGGCCTGCCCTACCAGGTGGACGCCGCCCTGGAATACGAGCCCGAGGTGGCCGTCATCCTGGTCGGCGGCAACGACGTCACCCACGTCTCCGGCCGGGCCACCGCCGTGCGGCACCTGGCCGACTCCGTGCGCCGGCTGCGCTCGATCGGCTGCAAAGTGGTCGTCGGCACCTGCCCGGACATCGGCGCGATCCAGCCGATCAAGCCGCCGCTGCGCTGGCTGGCCCGCAGGTGGAGCCGGCAGCTCGCCGCCGCGCAGACCGTCGCCGTGGTCGAGGCCGGCGGCCGGTCGGTGTCCATCGGCGACCTGCTCGGCCCGGCCTTCGAGGCCGACCCGGTGCGGATGTTCAGTTCGGACCGCTTCCACCCGTCGGTCGAGGGTTACGCCCGCGCGGCGGCGGTCATGATGCCCACCCTGATGGCGATGCTGGGCGAGGACGACCGGGCGCCGGCCACCGGCGCCGACGGCGTGCGCAGCCTGCCGGAGGCGGCGCACGAGGCGGCCCGGGCGGCGGGCACCGAGGTCAGCGCGGTCAAGGTCGACGGCCGCGAGCGCGGGCCGGCCGGCCGCTGGGCGCAGCTGCGCCGGCATCCGTGGTTCGGCGAGCCGCGCCTGTGGTTCGGCCACCGCGCCGCCTCGTTCGGCGGGAGTCCCGTTCCCAGCGTGTCCGGCCGGTCGGCCGCCGGCGCCGTAGGCTGGACTCCGGCGGATCATCAAGCGGCCGCCGACTGACGGGGTTGCACTGCGGCAGGGAGGCGACATGACGGGCTTGGCGGGACGGATCGGCAGAGCGACGGCCACCACGTTGTTCGCCGGGGCTGTCGGCGGCTTCGCACTGCTGGCGGGCGAGGCGATCGCGGCCCGCACCCGGCGGTACGCCAAGCCCACAATGGGCCTGGCCCTGCGCACCTCGATGGGCCCGTCCGGGGCCCCCACGCTGCGGCTCGTGCTGCTCGGCGACTCGGCGGCGATCGGCGTCGGCGTGGAGTGGCTCTCCGAGACCGTCGGTGGCCAGCTCGCCCGGCTGCTCGCCGAGGGCACCCCGGAGGCCGGCCTGCGGCACGTCCTGCTCTCCAGCGTGGGCGTGGCGGGCTCCCGCTCGACCGACCTGGCGACCCAGGTGGCCCGGGCCCTGCTCGGCGACCGCCCGGACGTGGCCGTGGTGCTGATCGGCGCGCAGGACGCGACCGGCCTGCGCAGTGCCGAGGAGTCCGCGGCGCACCTCGGCGACGCCGTCCGGCGGCTGCGCGGGGCGGGCGTCCAGGTCGTCGTCGGCACCTGCCCGGACCTCGGCGCCGTGCGCTCGATCGCGCCGCCGTTGCGGCAGCTCACCGGCTGGATGGGCCGCCGGGTCGCGCGGGCCCAGGCGGCCGCGGTGACCGGCGCCGGCGGCGTCGTGGTCGATCTCGCCGACGAGACGGGCGCGGTGTTCCGGGCGGACGCCGGCACGCTCTGTTACGACGGCTTCCACCCGTCCGCGGACGGTTACCGAGTGTGGGCGCACGCGCTCTATCCGGCAGTGCTGGACGCGGCTCAGGCCGCCGGACGCCGCACGATCCAGGAATAAAGTCGGACAATTTGGTGTGACGAAATGATGCTTCCGCGTTAAGTTACCGGCGAGTTAACGTTGGCTCATGCCGGAAGCTGTCATCGTCGCCACTGCCCGCTCGCCCATCGGCCGCGCCGTCAAGGGCTCGCTGAAGGATCTGCGCCCCGACGACCTCACCGCGACCATCATCGACGCCGCGCTGAGCAAGATCCCCCAGCTGGACCGCACCCTGATCGAGGACCTCTATCTGGGCTGCGGCCTGCCCGGTGGCGAGCAGGGCTTCAACATGGCCCGCGTGGTGGCCACCCTGCTGGGCCTGGACGGCCTGCCGGGCGCGACCGTGACCCGATATTGCTCCTCGTCGCTGCAAACGACCCGGATGGCGTTTCACGCGATCAAGGCCGGCGAGGGCGACATCTTCCTCTCGGCGGGGGTCGAGACGGTGTCCCGCTTCGCCCGGGGCAGCTCGGACGGGCTGCCGCCCGAGGCCCAGGCCCTGGTCGGCGGCGGCTGGGAAAACCCGAAGTTCGCCGAGGCCCGGGTACGCACCACCGAGACCGTGAAGAGCGGCGGCGTCTGGCACGACCCGCGCGAGGACGGCAACCTGCCCGACATCTACCTGGGCATGGGCTACACCGCGGAAAACCTGGCCCAGGCGTACGACGTGAGCCGCCAGGACATGGACGAGTTCGGCGTCCGCAGCCAGAACCTGGCCGAGAAGGCGATCGCGAACGGCTTCTGGCAGCGCGAGATCACCCCGGTGACCACCCCCGACGGCAAGGTGATCGCGACCGACGACGGCCCCCGCCCCGGCGTGACCATGGAGGCCGTCACGGGCCTCAAGCCGGTCTTCCGCCCCGACGGCCGCATCACCGCCGGCAACTGCTGCCCCCTGAACGACGGCGCGGCCGCGGTGGTCATCATGAGCGACACCAAGGCCCGCGAGCTGGGCATCACCCCGCTGGCCCGGATCGTGTCGACGGGCGTCACGGCCCTCTCCCCGGAAATCATGGGACTGGGCCCGGTCGAGGCGTCCCGGCAGGCGCTCAAGCGCGCCGGCATGACCATCGACGATGTCGACCTGGTCGAGATCAACGAGGCCTTCGCGGCGCAGGTCATCCCGTCGTACCGCGAACTCGGCATTCCGCTGGAGAAGCTCAACGTCAACGGCGGGGCGATCGCGGTCGGCCACCCCTTCGGCATGACGGGCGCCCGGATCACCGGCACCCTGCTGAACTCCCTGGACTGGCACGACAAGAGCATCGGCCTGGAGACCATGTGCGTCGGCGGTGGCCAGGGCATGGCGATGGTGCTGGAGCGGCTCAGCTAGCACGCAACGTCCGAGTTTCCGCCGGGTCCGGCTGCCATAGGGTGGTCGGGCTCGGCGGTTCACATTTCACTCCCGTACAAATGCATCCCGCGCATGACGCGGCTTCCGGAACCGTCGACCCCTAGGTCGTCGGCATAGTTCGTTTCCAACTCAGGCCGGCGGATTGTCCTGCACGATAGGGACAAATGCCACCGATCTGTCAGGAGTGAACGTCATGCCGGCAACACGGAGTAGCGGGAAGCGAGGTGTCCTGCGCTCGTTGTTGGCGGCCGGGACGACAGCCTTGCTTGCGGTAGGGCTGGCCGCAGCGCCATCGAGTCCGGCGTGGGCTGCCGCTGCCATTTCGGGGGTCTCGCCCGAAAACGGTCCCCTGAGTGGGACGGGCACTCTGACCATCACCGGCACAGACCTCGAGGACACGACTTCGGTCACCGTCGGCGGCCTCGCCTGCTTCCCAGTCACGATCAACAGCTCCACCGAAGTCACCTGCACCCTGCCGCCCGGCGACGCCGGAGCCCAGGACGTCGTCATCGACACCACCGCGCACGGCACCGATACCCTGGTCGGCGCCTACACCTACGTCGCCGCACCCAATGTCGTGTCGATCACCCCGGTCGCCGGTCCGGTCGCCGGCACGAACACTGTCAGCGTCCACGGCACCAACCTCGCCGGTGCCAGCGCCGTCACCATCGGCGGTGGTGACTGCCCGATCGTCACCAACTCCGCGATCCTGATCACCTGCACCGCCGGGATCGGTTCGGTCGGCGCGCAGAACGTCACGGTCACCACACCGGGCGGCAGCGAAACCGAAACCGGCCTCTACACCTACGCCGATGTGCCCTCCATCAGCTCCCTGAACGCCACCAGCGGCCCCGCTATCGGCACCGGGACCCTGATCGTGACCGGTTCCAACCTCACCGACGCCACCGGCATCACGATCGGCGGGAACGCCTGCACCGGGCTGACCGACGTCAGCGCCACCAGCGCCACCTGCACCATCCCCGCCGGCACCGCCGGCGACCAGAACGTGATCATCACCACCCCGGGCGGCCCGAGCAGCCCCTACACCTACACCTACATCGCCACACCGACCATCAGCACCGTCGATCCGGTCGCCGGACCCCTGGACGGCACCAACACGCTGACCATCACCGGCACCCACCTCGACGACACCAACCTCGGCTCGATCACCATCGACGAGAACGCCTGCACCCAGATCACCGTCAACAGCCCCACCGAAGTCACCTGCACCGCGCCTTCCGGCACCGTCGGCGCCAAGAACATCGTGCTGACCAACCCCGGCGGCACCGTCACCAAAACCAGCGCCTACACCTACACGGCCGCGCCTGATGTCGTGTCGATCACCCCGGTCGCCGGTCCGGCCGCCGGTGGCAACGACGTCAGTGTCAACGGCACCGTGCTGATCGGTGCGACCGCTGTCACCATCGGCGGGGTCGACTGCCCGATCGTCAGCAACAGCGGCACCGTGATCGTGTGCACCGCCGGCATCGGCTCGGTCGGCGCGCAGAACGTCACCGTCACCACACCGGGCGGCAGCGAAACCGAAACCGGCCTCTACACCTACGCCGATGTGCCCTCCATCAGCTCCCTGAACGCCACCAGCGGCCCCGCTATCGGCACCGGGACCCTGATCGTGACCGGTTCCAACCTCACCGACGCCACCGGCATCACGATCGGCGGGAACGCCTGCACCGGGCTGACCGACGTCAGCGCCACCAGCGCCACCTGCACCATCCCCGCCGGCACCGCCGGCGACCAGAACGTGATCATCACCACCCCGGGCGGCCCGAGCAGCCCCTACACCTACACCTACATCGCCACACCGACCATCAGCACCGTCGATCCGGTCGCCGGACCCCTGGACGGCACCAACACGCTGACCATCACCGGCACCCACCTCGACGACACCAACCTCGGCTCGATCACCATCGACGAGAACGCCTGCACCCAGATCACCGTCAACAGCCCCACCGAAGTCACCTGCACCGCGCCTTCCGGCACCGTCGGCGCCAAGAACATCGTGCTGACCAACCCCGGCGGCACCGTCACCAAAACCAGCGCCTACACCTACACG